>DUPR01000031.1 GCA_012838205.1 Methanobacterium sp. | reverse complement strand
GAACTCAAAGCATTTGACCAAATCCCTCTCAAAAACAGAGCAAAAAGAGGACAATACAGACTAAAAAGCCCAGCAATATTCCGACAGAAAATATACATAAACAGAAACAATATAGAAAGCATATTTTCAGCAATAAAGAGAAAATTTAACGGTACAAACTATAGTAGAAGCACACAACTATCAAACAAAGAAACCAAACTCAAAAACACGATATACAACATCTACAGATCAACACAAATCAACTAAAAAAAGGGTTTCTACAAAGCCAAAAATTTTAAAAAATTCTTGAATATTTTTTTAATTAAAATTAAGTCTTAAATTATGACAAATTCTCTTTATTAATCACATTCGAAGTTGAGTATTAATCGTAGATTGAATTCCTGATTTTTTATTGAAATGTATAAAATTTCTTAACGATAAATAAATATTTGTAAAAAAGATCATATTGATCATAAAATTACATTATAATCATTATAATTCGGATATTTTCGATACGTTTATATTATCCTATCGATATAGAGTTATGAACATAATAAAAAAAATAAAAAAGAGGTGAAAATATGAAAAAACAAATTATGATGATTTTGGTGATGTTAACTTGTACCATAACTATATCTGGAGTCGTTTCAGCAGCAGATCCCTATGATATTGGTGTTAACGTCACACAACAAGCAATGGCAAACACGAACCTAGGATTAAACACATCAGAAAGCAACTTACTAATCACCACAGCCAGCACCGCCCACCTAAACGGACAAACAACCGAAGACAGTGTACAAGGAATAGTAGACACCGCCAACACCCTGCCAAAAAATAGCCAAAAAATCACCTACGGCCAAGGAAACTTACTCGTCCTTAACGACCCTAACGGACCATTAGAATTCACTTTCGTCTCAAAATCTACCAACCAAGCCCTCAGAGCACAAAAATACACTGTAGACTCAACAGGAACAATAAACTTTGGAGACGTAGTTTACATCCTTACAGACCCTAACATGAGCCAAGAAGCATGGAATTACGCCATCCAACAACTCGGAAACAATGCATACGACATAATGGCAATAGCCAACCTATGGTCACAAGGAGCACCTGCAGACCTACTAGCAACTACCTACAGCACCAAAACCATTGGCCAGGGAAATATGATCAACTACGCAATTGTCAAACAATTCCAACAAAATTATCCAGTCAGCACGGGAAAATGTAACTACATTTTCAGCAGTGCCGGCGGTTATAATGACGAAGCAGCGCTTCAAGGAGAGTTTGATTTCAGTTATGAATTATATCTCCTTAATGGCGGTGATCCTAATAAAGTTGGTATAATGCAGTACGACAGCGACACTAAAACTGGTCTTTTTGCCTTGCTGAAAATGAATGATCTAAGAAGCACTTATGGTACCGTAGTTAGTGGAACTTTAAGCGAACTTTTATTCAACAACTGGCTCTATAACAACTATCTGAAGGCCAACCGCTTAGATCAGTTATACAATGTTTTGATGTTGAAACAGATTGGGGAATCTGACTACAAATATCTCTGGTACGATCCAATAACAGGATCTGGTCATGGACTCGATGAAGCCTACATTTCCAAGCTTGGTAACTTTGCAGGTACCTTTGATCAAAGCAAAACTGTAATACCAATAACTGACATCAACACAATGAATCAGATTGGAAAGAATTCATTCACACTAGCATCAACTGACCCGGCCTACCTTGCAAACCTTGGATACACTGGTACACTTGTAGAAATGCAAACAACGTTTATGAAAGACCTTGTAAATGGCAAAATTGGCGTTATTGCAACTCCTTACTACCAAAATTTCAACGGAGTGTCCTTAGTGGGATTATTGGATGGAATAAATCAGGACAATGTATTCAACATACACACCCTAATGACCGATACCCACCCCTGGAACCATGCTCAGGGATATTTAGGTATACTGTTCTTCAGACTCGTCAATGTTGATCCTATCAACTCTGCTAACACTGTGATTAATAAATTGATGATCAAAGTCGAACCAGATGGTTTTGGAGGATTCACATACACCAATGGTACAAGCGGACCCGGATATATTAACATGATGCCCCTTATGTTTGCTCAGAAAGCACCATGGAACTTTTTAAGAGTGTTCATGAAAGTCGGTTGTCCAAGATGTTTGCAGGAGGATTTAGACGCAGCAAAGTTTGGTCTTGGAAAATATCCCCTACAACAGTTCGAACAGTACATTCTAATGAGTATACCTGTAACTGCTGCCAGTTCTTCAGAGGGAAATTGGGGTAAAAACGCTGCAGTTAGAATGGGATTATTTGGTGTTTCACCATCATTAGGCACCTACCTATCATCAGGAGGCCCAATGACTACTACAAACCAACCAACTCAATATCCAGAGTACATACTCATTAAATGGAATTACAGGACCAGTACCGGAATCGCAGCACTAATACAATACGATTTGTCAGCGATGAATGTGTTAATGGCTGCAGATGGTTACAGCAACAGTGGAAATTGGCATTTAGATAAGGTTTACCATGACACGGGTAACAATTACTTGAATGCCATGTTCTGTGTGGTCCGTGAAATACCATTGACCCAGGATTCCTACGAAGCTTTGACTGCAGTTGGTGGTGACCCAGTTGATTTCCTGTTGAACTACGTAGTACCTGTAACCCCAACCCCAATTACACCAACACCATCTACTCCAGGAACTTCTGGAAATGGATTCAACACAATCAACGGGGCATTAGCAAATGTGTGGAACAGTTTAGAAAGTTCCAGTACATCAACCAATGAAATCACACCAAGATTACCATTAGAACAGAACATTCCCGCAACAACTACAACAACTAATTCATCAACTGCAAGTTTACCTATTGCTACAATATTAGGAATTATATTCCTCATTATCGCAGCGATACTCGTTTACTTGGGAAAAGACATCATTGTTGCAACCTTTAAAGGACACAAAAGACCTGGAAAATAAAACTTTCCCCCCTTTTTTTTCAAAATCGTTCTTTAAACATTATAGAGGTGAGAATAATATGAATAAAAACGCAAATATCGATTTAAAAAATGATATATCTCAAATTGATTTTCCTGAAGAAATTTCTATGATAGATTCTATAATGGATGGATATAAATACTACCAGATGATATATTCAGCATTAAAACTTGGTTTTTTTGATAAAATGATTGAAATGGGGCCTGCATCCCCACGTGAGATTGCAGAAACTGCTTCTGTAAATGGAATGTTTGTTAGAAGCATTCTCAGTGCATTGGAAGATATTAGTTTTGTTAAATCCGATGAAGACGGTTATATGCTAACTGAACAGGCAGAGACATTTCTTTCCAAGAAAAGCCTCTTTTATCAGGGAGATTTAATCATGGATCTTGGGAGAGATGAATCACCATGGAATGATTTAGAAACCGTGCTAGAGAGGAAAGGATCTCCAAAATTAATCCAAAAAGAAGTTGATGAACTACAAATCCGATCCCTAGCCCAACAATGTATTAGAGGAGAAGTTCAGAATGTATTACGTGGCATAGTTTCACGTCCAGAATTTTCAGAACATGAAAAACTTTTGGATATAGGTGGAAGCCATGGTCTTTACTCCATAGGCCTTTGTCAGGAAAATAATGCCCTTTCAGCCACAATCATAGAACATCAAGAAGTTGTGCCTTTAACTTCGTCTTCTATATCTGAATACTGGATGGATGATAGGATTACAGTACAGGAAGGAGATATTGAAAACTTGAAGGCTGTACCTGAAGATGGATATGATATTATTCTCCTTTCCCACCAACTGTACCAGTATCGTAGAAAAATGGATGAAACACTGGAGAAAATTGTGGAAATGTTGAATCCTGGAGGTACCCTAGTGCTTAACCATCGTTTTTGCAGCCCTCAATGTGAAATTAAACCCGGTGATGGTATTCGTGAAATTGATCGGGCTTTAACCAGTTTTGGCCATCCATTATGCCATCCCGAAGGCCTTAAGGATGTTTTAGAAAAAATAGGATTCGTTAATGTATCATTAATCCCACACGAAACAGCTTTGGGATATGCAGTTCTCTGTATTGGAACTAAAGAAGGTAAACCCTTGGAAAAAACATTAGATGCAGAAAAAAAACTTGTTTCTAATTATTCATCAAATGGGGAGGATAGATGTTGTTAAATAAAACAATTAAACCTTCAAAAATTCTTGAAGAAACAATAAATTATGTTAAAAATGGTTTAAACGATATTATCTATGATATAACTATTGAAAGAGCAGTTATTGGCATATTTTTTTCTGGAGTAATTCTTAACACCGGTCACGCAGGTATCAGCGCCACACCCATAAAGGAAATTCCTGAAGCAGTTTGCTGCCCCAGTTCAGCCCGATCAATGCCCAATGCTGGACACTTAACAGAAAGATCTGTAGATAGATACCTCAAAGATGCCACTTCCAATATACCCATGAAAAAAGCCATGGGAATAGCTGTCCTATCCGCACTCTCAAGTTACTGCCGAGAAATAGGGTTAACTGAGGATTATGATATGAAAGTGGGTGTTGACGCATTAGACTGTGTTGATTTAAAAGATGATACTTACCCCGTGCTTATCGGTGCAATAGGACCCTTTTTAAAGGTTTTAAAAAGTAGAAAAAAACCTTTTTCAGTTGTGGAACTTGACACTAAGACTCTCAAACCTGATGAATTACCTTTTTATGTCCCACCAGATAAAACAGGAGAAATAGTACCCAAAGCAGATGTGCTAGTGATAACTGGAACCACACTGATTAATGGAACATTAGAGGGAATATTAGAAATTGCCCGTCCTGATACCAAAGTAGTGGTGGTTGGGCCCACTGCAAGTATTCTCCCGCATGCTTTCTTTAAAAGAGGTGTTGATATTCTGGGTGGTGATATCATCACCCACCCCCAAAAAATGCTTGACACACTAGCAGAGGGAGGTTCAGGATACCATCTTTATGGACACTCCGCAGAACGTGTGCTGGTAACACCAAAATCCCCTGGTTTTAATCCATAAAATCTGCCAACAATTCAAAAATGGGAAAAAGTAAGGACAAATACGGATTTAAATATTGCATAATTTCTACCTCAAAAGTCAAAATTAATTATTGGACAGCCCCTAACAAAATAAATTGAGTACTATTTTTTAATAACTCGGAATATTACTTATTGCTTTTTTTGTATATTTATCGAATTTTACGCGATTCTAATCAGTATAAACATATAAATAATTAGATTACCAATACCAAAACGAGATGTTTATATAGTCATTTCGAATAATGTGAATAGTGTTATTTAAGGAGGTGAAAAAATAAAAAAAATAGGAAAAAACGTTAATAATCCTTTAAAAATAAATTGGAATTATTTATGGGATGAATCATTGAAAAAATTGCCTGAAAAAAAAAATTCAGCTACTTGGGATGATATAGCCCCTAAATTCAACCAATGGATGGAAAAAGATGATTATCCTAAGAAGGTTCTTCAAAGAATAAAATGTGACGCGAATGATAGTGTTTTAGATATCGGATGTGGTAATGGAGTTATCACTATTCCTCTTGCTAAAAAAGCAAACAATGTCACTGCAATGGATATTTCTGGCAAAATGCTAGAAATACTGACTCAAAAGGCTGAAAAATCAGGTATTAAAAATATAAACACCATAAAAAAGCGTTTAGAAGACACAACCGTAGATGAAATTGGTAATCATGATGTAGTAGTTGCTTCACGCTCTCTAAACGGTGTTTCAAACATCCAGAAAGAACTTGAAAAAATAAATGAAATAGCCGAAAAATATGTTTATATCACTATTTGGGGCGTTGATAACCGGAAATTTGAAAGAAAAATATCTGAACTTTTAGGAAAAGAGTCACACAGCCATCCAGATTATATTTATGTCTATAATATGCTCCATCAAATGGGAATTTATGCTAATGTTGAGATGCTAAAATGTAACACTCGCAACCATTATTCAAATATCGAAGAAGCCGTGGACAGGCTCAGGTGGAGAATTGGAGACTTAAATAAGGATGATGAATCCATTTTGAGAGAATATCTAGAAAAAACTATGATCAAAACGTCTGACGGGACCATGAGTTATGTTAAAGGGAAAGCAGACTGGGTTTTGATCTGGTGGGAAAAATAATTGAAAAAATTTTCATTAAATCGAGGTGAAACAATTGAATAGTAAAAATAAGACCATAATCGCCATAATTGTTGTTATTGCCATTCTTGGCATTATAGGTACTTATATAACATATTATGCACCGAGTAGTGGTGGTACAAAACAGCTGACGGACATGGTGGGGAGGAATGTCACTGTTCCTACGCAGATTAACACCGTGGTGGCTACATCACCCCCTACTACAAATATGATCTACATATTAGCTCCTGATAAGTTAGCAGGATGGAATTTCAAGCCCACTGGGCAATACATGGACCCTAAATACAAAAACCTTACAGAAGTGGGTGGTTGGTTTGGGAAACAGACTGGGAATTACGAAACCTTCATTTCAATAAAACCAGACATTGTATTGGAAGGTTCCAGCCCTCTTGCAAATGCCAATGATACAGTAAACGAAAGACAAACCAAATTTGGTGCTATACCAGTTGTAGCAGTTCTGGATGTTTCAAATGTTACCAAATTTACTCCATCAATTAAATTCATGGGACAGGTCTTAGGGGTTGAAGATAGGGCAGATAAATTAAACTCTTTCTATGAAAAGGTTTACAATAAAGTTAACAGCACTGCATCCCAGATTCCGGACAATCAAAAGAAAAAAGTGTATTATGCCGAGGGTCCAGAAGGATTACAAACTGATCCTAGCGGTTCACAGCATTCACAGTTAATCGAACTGGCTGGTGGCATAAACATTGCTGACGTTCCACTAAAACAAGGCATGGGCATGTCAGATGTTTCTATGGAACAAGTACTGAAGTGGAATCCTGATGTTATTCTGGTAGGAGATCCTTCATTCTACAAGAAAGTCTACATCGACACTAAATGGCAGAATGTAAAAGCTGTTAAGGAAAAACAGGTTTTCTTAATACCTCAGGATCCTTTTAACTGGTTTGACAGACCTCCGGGTGTTAACATAATTCTGGGAATACCATGGACTGCTAAGACATTGTATCCAGATAAATTCCAGGACTTGGACATGAACAGTTTGACCAAAGAATTCTACTCTGAATTTTACCATTACCAGTTAACTGATGAAGAATTGAACAATCTGTTAAATCCTCAGCCATAATCAATTAACAGGTGATGGAAAATGGCTATATATAGGAAAATCTGGCAGAATATGCCTCTTACTACGGTCATAGTAGCTCTGCCAATTTTCTTATTTTTTATTTCTTTTCTTATTGGACGATACCCCCTATCCCCTGCTGAAGTACTTATCGCATTATTATCAAAAATTTTACCAGTCAAAGCAGCTTCACCGGCAGTATATTCTATTGTTTGGGAGATACGACTGCCCCGCATAATGGCCGCCCTTTTGGTAGGAGCTGCACTGTCCATATCAGGAGCTTCCCTCCAGGGAATATTCCAGAACCCCCTGGTTTCTCCAGATATATTGGGAGTAACCTCTGGAGCTGGTTTTGGTGCTGCTTTAGCTCTTCTTCTATCAGGCAGCCCGTTTATAGTTCAATTATCTGCATTTTGTTTCGGTTTAATTGCCGTGACTCTTACCTATACTATAGGTAGTAGTTTCAGAGGATCGAAAACCTTGGTTATGGTTCTCTGCGGAATAGCGGTAGCTGCCTTATTTTCAGCTTTTATATCCATAACCAAGTATTTAGCTGACCCTTACGATAAGTTACCAGCAATTGTATACTGGTTAATGGGCAGTCTTTCCAATACTTCTTTAGATGACCTCTATCTAGTATCAATTCCTATGATTATTGGATTTTCATTACTTTTAATTATACGTTGGAGGATTAACATCCTGGCCATGGGAGATGAAGAAGCCAAATCCCTGGGAATTGATGTTTCAAAACTCAGAATGATTATTATTATTTGTTGCACGCTTTTAACCGCAGCAGCAGTAAGTATCAGTGGAATTATTGGTTGGGTTGGACTGGTTATTCCCCATGTAACTCGAATAATAGTTGGACCGGACTATAAAAAATTATTACCTGCTACTATATGTACAGGGGGTTTTTTTCTTCTTTTAGTAGATGATGTAGCTCGAAATCTGTCTCAGATGGAAATTCCTCTGGGAATATTAACTGCCCTGATAGGAGCACCTTTCTTCTTATATCTTCTTAGAAAAGGAAATGAGGGTTGGTCATGAAAAGTCATGTCAAAGTAGTTGATGCTAGTTTTGCCTATAATGGCAGTGGAAATGTTTTTGAAAATATCAATTTCTCCATTGGAAAGGGAGAAGTTTTGTGTATACTTGGACCCAATGGCACTGGTAAAACCACGTTAATTAAATGTTTAAATCGTCTTTTAAAACTTAATTCTGGTGATATTTTCTTAAAAGGTGAAAATATTTACTCCTTAAACAGTAAAGATCTGGCACGGCAAATTGGATACATACCCCAAGGACATAGGCCTGTTTTCCCATTCAAAGTTTTGGATGTGGTTTTAATGGGCCGAGCACCCCATTTAACATCTTTATCTTCACCATCAGAAGCTGATTTGGTAATTGCCCAGAAAGCCTTGGAAAAACTGAACATTGACCACATGACAGATAAGCCCTACACCGAATTAAGTGGAGGAGAAAAACAGCTAGTATTCTTTGCACGTATTTTAACCCAGAAACCTGATGTTTTACTGCTGGATGAACCAACATCACACTTGGACTTTGGAAATCAGATGCGCACCCTTAATATTATTGATAAACTGGCTGAAGAGGAATTTACAGTCGTTATGTCCTCTCATTTCCCTGATCATGCATTTATATCCGCAGATAAAGTAGCTATAATGAAAGATTGCCATATTATTGATTATGGGACTCCAAATGAAGTTATTACGGAAAAAAACTTAGAAAAAGCATACAATATTGGAGTTAAGATTATGGACCTTGAAGAAGAACGAAAAATATGTATTCCTCTCGTTTAATCATGTTTTTTGAGTTATTAATTCATTAATTTCATTACAAGACAAATAAGGAGATAAATTATGGATAATATAAACCGCTATTTAGATAAAGGAAAAGAATTTCATGGTGATGTTTGTGCAGGGATAGTTATTGGCACTAAAATTGCATTGACAGGCTTGAAAGAACTGGGAATGAATCCTGATGAGCATAATCGAGATTTGATGGTGTACGTGGAGATAGATCGTTGTATGGCTGATGCTGTTCAAGCAGTAACTGGGATTACCATGGGACATCGTACCCTTAAATACAAGGATTACGGTAAATTTGCTGCTACTTTTCTGGATCTATCAAATGGAAAGGCAGTACGAGTTTCTGCAATTGAAAATCCACAATCAACTCAATCGAATGAAAAATCTGATGATGAAAGACCAGATATGAAGAAAATGGTTGAAAAACTCATCAAAACCCCAGAAAAAGATTTATTATTGATTGAAGAAGTTGAAGTTGATGTGGGTGAGCATGAAATTCCAGGATTCCCGAAATTCCGAGCATACTGTGAAGAGTGCGGTGATAAAGTGATGGATCGTAGGGAAGTGATAGTTGATGGGCGAACACTATGTAAAGCTTGTGCAGAAGGTCCTTACTACCGTAAAATATCAGAAAGTAAGTGAAATGTGTTGAACAATTTATGTGTTTGCAAATTTGGACAACATTAAATGTGTGAATAAATAAAATTGAGTGAATTTATGAAACTAATTAACGAATTGCTGGAAGTTTCAAGTGAAAATGATTCAGATGTGAAGGATGTGCGAGTTGGAGTATCCTGGACTGGTGTTCATGGAAAATATGGCGGAATCTCCAAAACATACGGCATCCCTGTAGTTCATGGCAACTATACTCGAAATATGGGTGAATTAAGCAATACAACAACCCTGAAATTGGCAGAGTATGTTAAATCTTGGAATTTGGTTGAGGCAAGTATTGGAGTGGCTGCCCTGAATTCTATGATGAAACCTCGTGGAAAAAAGGATTTCAATGCCCAGGATTGGATCATTGAAGATAGCCATGGAAAAAAAGTGGTTATGGTGGGTAAATTTCCAAAAATAGATGAGATAAGGGCCGTTGCCAAGGAGTTTTGGGTATTAGAATCTAATCCAAATCTCACCAACCCCAAAGAAAGAATTGTCACTGATGCAGCTGCTGAATACGTGTTTCCAGGAAGCGATATAATCATTATTACCGGTTCCACCCTTATTAATAAAGGATTAGAACGTTATTTGAGATTGGCCAAGCAAGAAAATGCCTACACCATAATTATGGGACCCAGTACAACAATGTGTGATGTGTTTTTCGATTATGGTGCTGATATGTTAGCAGGAGTTGAAATATTAGATTCTGAAGCCCTTCTCCAGAAGATCAGCCAAAGTGGTGGGATGATCAACGCTAGAGTTTGCAAGAAGGAAATAAGGTATAGGGTGCTGGAAAGTTAATTATTATTCACAGTTTTGAAACCTTATTAAATGATTATTCCAAATTTGATGATTCTATGTTAATAAATAGGACCCGTGTACCTATATATCCCTTGATAGCCAATCAAATCACCCGTAAATTCAACATAACAGAGGGAACTGCCATTGATGTAGGTGCGGGTCCTGCATCCCTATCAATTGCAATGGCAAGAATAACGCATCTTGACATATATGCAATGGATATTTCCAGAGAAATGTTAGAAATTGCACAAAAATCAATTGAAAAAAATTCTCTCAAAAAACGAATAACCTTAATAGCAGGCGACGTTAACCAGATGCCTTTTCAAGACGAATTTGCTGACCTCATTTTCAGCAGAGGTTCCATGTTTTTCTGGAAAGATTTGTCTAATTCGTTTAAGGAAATATATCGAGTTTTAAAGCCTGGCGGTGCAGGATACATAGGTGGGGGATTTGGTAGTGCTGTGTTGCGGAGAAAGGTTAAAGAAGAATTTAAACACACAGAAGGCAAAACATGCCAAAAACCTCCAAAAATACAAGTTGATGCTCTTGAAATAGCAGTTTTAGAAGCTGGAATTACCGATTATCTTCTAATTAATGATGAATCAGGATTATGGGTTTTATTTGAAAAAACAGGATAATTTTATTCTATAAATCTATTGAAAGAATGTTTTTATTCATAACTCAAATTAAATTGAAGTAAGTAATTTCGAAAATGCCTATAAAAAATGAGGGTTATTAATTCTGAAGAAAAATCCTGCAAAGCTCATATATTGATAAATAGAAATTATTAATTGAAATTACTTGGAGTGAAAAAAATGTCAAATGATACTGGATTGTACCCATCCAATGGCCATCGTATCAAAGGGAGAACTAGTGAATCTTTTATAGATGCAAGAGACGTTATTTCTAGACTAAATCTTAAAGGAAATGAAGTATTCATGGATGCAGGTTGTGGTGATGGTCATGCAGCTATGATAGCTTATGATATGATGGATTCTGAGGCAACGATATATGCTGTGGATGATTACCAACCTTCCATTGATGATTTAAAAAAAGATCTAGAAAAAGATGGGATAACCAATGTTATTCCTATTCAGTCTGATATAACCAAAAAAATCTACCTTGATAACGACACTGTGGATGTATGTCTATTAATCAATGTTTTCCATCATTTTGTAGCCACAAAAAGCACTGATGAGGCCATTAGTGAGCTTAAGAGGATCATGAAGCCAGATGGTAGGATAGCTGTTATGGATTATAAAAAAATGGATACTGGATATGGGCCTCCAGTAAAATTCAAAAGAAGTCCAGAAGAAATTGAAAAAATGTTCCTTAAACATGACTTAACAATGGTTCAATTGGACACGGAAACCGGCGAAGATTTGGAAGATGGGACAAAATCCCATTATTTAATAGTATTCAAAAAATAGGTCTAGAAAGAATCTAAAAATTGTTGGTGTTAAAAATGGACGAAATTATTGCTAAAATAGACGACCAAGAAATGTTATCCCAGATAGAAAAAGTGGTCCCTTTTCATGGTTATCTCAGTACTGGGGCCTTTATAGGCTTACAGATGCTAGAAATAGCCAAAAGATTATTGGACATTAAAGATGGGGAGAGAATTTTCGTGACTTGTGAAACTCTTAATTGTTTGCCTGATCCATTTCAGATTCTTTGTGGGTCTACCATTGGCAACAAGGGACTCAAAATCCTTGATTATGATAAAATGGCCATTACCATTAATAAAGGAGCTAAACCAGGGCAAGACCATGTTAAAGGTGTGAGGATATTCTTAGACGCTGCAAAAACTGTTAAATATCCAGTATTCCATGCATGGTACATGAATGAGAGAAAAGTCCCCCATGAAGAGGCTATTTCAGAACTTATCCGGGCAGGGGATGATGTTTACTCTTGGGAATTTGTGGATGTGATTGTTCCAGTAAAGGCCAAGAAAGATGTTCGTTTATGCAAAGTTTGTGGAGAATCATTCGTAAGTAAGGACGGATCTGATGTCTGTAAAGGTTGTGTTGAAGATTAATATTAGTCCCAATCTTTGATTAGATAGTAACTAGTGTGGTGAAATTTTTAGGAGATTGAAACAGTGGATTTTATTGTTTATGTTTTAATTCTTCTAATTACTGGTGTTTTTGTTGGATTTTTATCTGGTCTTCTTGGTGTTGGCGGAGGATTTGTCATGGGGCCAGTTCAGTTCTGGCTTCTTCTTTTTTTGGGTTTTGAACCAAACATGGCCATTAGAATAGCATTTGGCACAAGTTTAGCAGTAATTATTCCGACAGCCCTTAGTGGTTCTGCAGGACATTATATTAAAGGTGCGGTGGAGATTAAACCCGCCATGATAATAGGATTATCAAGTATTATAACTGCATACATAGGCGGCGTTATAACTGCGAACACCCCTGCTTACGTCTTGAGTACCCTATTTGGAATCGTAATAATATTTTTGGCAGTTTGGATGCTAAGTTCCCAATATCCTCACTTTTCAGGACAAATTAAAGGAAATACATTTATTTTAATAGTTTTAGGCTTAGTTACTGGTTTATTATCTGGAATACTTGGAATTGGTGGTGGGACAATATTAATACCATTTTTGATCATTTTAATTGGTTGTAGTGTCCATAAAGCAATTGGAACTGCATCAGTGGTAGTAATATTCACGGCCATGGGCGGAGTTATTTCATACATTATTAATGGGATAAATGTGGCAGGGTTACCTACATTCTCGATTGGTTATATTAATCTAATAAATCTCATTATTTTAGCATGTGCAACTGTGCCCCTTGCCCAAATAGGAGTAAAAATATCTCACACGCTACCTGCAGAAAAATTGAAATATATTTACTCTATACTAATTATTTATATAGGTTTACGGATGATTGGAGTTTTTTCATGGCTCCATTTACCAATTTAAATGAAAAATAGGAATCATTGAAACATATTTCATGACATGTGGAATAGATTTAGGTTTACTAAATTTAAATTTATTTTTCATTAGAAAGTTAAGATTTAATCATTTTTTGAGTAGTATAAAGAGATTAATCATTTTAAAATTAATTTTGAATAATATTTTCTGGAGATACACAGTTAAATATTCGTTACCAAAATATCGATATTTTTATATGTGCATATCGATTATAGGATGTATAGATTGCATGTCTCAGTGATGGGATTATTGGAGGTATAAAAAAAATGGAATTAAAAAACATTATGATTGTAGCAGTAGTTGCCATTTTGATTGTAGCTGCAGGTTTATATGCTAGTGGAATTTTCACTGGTGGAAACAGTGCTAAAGGAAATCTAACAGTTCTGGCAGGTGCTGGAACAAAACTAGCTATGGATGATCTGAAAGCCAACTACGAGGAAAAAAATCCCGGAACTACCATCAACATACAGTATGGTAACAGTGGAGAACTATTTACCACGTTAAATACACAAAAAAGTGCAGATATGGTTGTTCCTGGTGATTTGACATTCATGGAGAAAGCTGAAAGTAAAGGTTATCTTGATAATGGCACCATAAAACCCATAGTTTACCATATTCCAGTCATTGCTGTTCAGAAAGGAAACCCTAAAAATATCACTTCAGTGAAGGATTTAGGTAATCCAGGACTCAAAATCGGGTTGGGAGACACGAACGGCACAGCTGTAGGGAAACAAAGCATAAAAATTCTTAATAAAACAGGCAATTTAAAAGCTGTTAAAGAAAATGTTGTAGTTTATGCACCTACTGTAAACCAACTTATGACTTATCTTACATCGGGACAAGTGGATGCAGTTATATTAATGGAAGACATTGCAACCACTGGTAAAGGGCAAGATAAAATTGAAGTAATTCAAATTCCAGAAGACCAGAATGCTATCGCTACCATTGGGGTTGGTTTGACTGTTTTCACACAAAACAAAAACTTAGCCACCCAGTTTGAGGACTACATAACTTCCCCTGAAGGTCTGGAAATTTGGAAAAAACACGGCTTTAAACCAGTGCAGTGATGAAAAATATAAGTGATGTGAAGATTAAGTCAGCTTGATAACTATTTATCAATAACCATTAGATCAATTATTTATGGGGATGAGCATGAGAAGTAAGCTGGAAATAATCTTCATATCAATATCCTTTATTTTTACAGCCTTTTTATTTATCATTATAGGTACTTTATTCATAATGCCCTCTGCTGAAGGTTTTTTATCAGCTATTTTTTCAAATGAAATGATTACCTCAATTAAATTAACTTTATCTACTTCAGTACTTGCCGCGTTTTGTGTAATATTGGTGGCTGTTCCAACTGCTTATTCCTTATCCAGATACTCGTTTCCATTAAAAAGTTTAGTAAAGAGTATTTTAGATCTTCCCATGGCCTTCCCTGAAATTGTGTTAGGTATTGCATTGCTGATGATTTTCGGAGATCAATTCCTTGGAAATTCGCTTGAAAACTTAGGTATTGACATTGTTTTCACAACAACCGGGATTATTATTGCCCAATTCTTTGTTGCCCTTCCTTATGCCGTTAGAATACTTTACTCCACATTCAATTATGTCAATCCCCGTTACGAATTTGTTTCCAGGAGTTTAGGATATGGGGAATTTGAAACATTTAGAAAAATAACCTTGCCACTGGCTAAAGGAGGGATATTCGCTTCTGCTGTGGTTACGTTGGCCCGTTGCATAGGAACTTTTGCTGCAGTTCTGTTGGTGGGAGGTGGAACCTACTTAAAAACTGAAACACTGCCTATTGCCATATACTATAATTTATCCTTGGGAAATATAGATACAGCAATTACTGCAGCTATTATTTTGGTTTTAATATCCTTCGGCGCCATATTCATTCTGGAAAAATATGCTCATGAAAACTTGGAAGGAGTGAACTGATCTTCATGTTTTTAGATGTTCAGAATTTAAGTGTGAAACTGGGGCAGTTCCATCTGAACGATGTGAACCTTAGTTTAGAGAAAAATGATTATCTGGTTATTATTGGACCTACAGGATCTGGTAAATCTGTCCTTTTAGAAACAATTGCTGGTTTTTTCACCCCAGATAAAGGCGAAATTATTATGGAAGGGAAAAAAATAACCAATCAAAGCCCTGAAAATAGGGGTATAAGCATAGTTTATCAGGATTATGTTCTTTTCCCACATATGAATGTTTTTGAGAATATTTCTTATGGTTTGCAAAAAAAAATCAATGCCAAAAAAATTATACAATCAAAAGTTGAAGAAATAGCTAAACTCCTGAAAATTGATCATCTTCTAGAGAGAAACCCTGAAACATTAAGTGGTGGTGAAAAGCAAAGAGTTGCAATTGCCCGATCACTTGTGGTAGAGCCTAAAATTCTTTTAATGGATGAACCGTTTGCAGCTCTAGATGTAAACACTCACGCCTATCTTACTTCCCTCATTAAAAATGTAATAAACAAACACCAAACCACGTGCATCCATGTTTCACATAATTTTAATGATGTTTACAACTTAGCTGAGAAAGTAGCAGTGATGAAAGAAGGCAAAATTCTTCAACAGGGTACCACTGATGAAGTGTTTACCAAGCCATCACACAACTTTGTTGCAAACTTTGTTGGTGTTCACAATGTATTCCAAGGTGAAATTGTAGGGCATGACAAATCCTTACTCCAGATAGAGATAGATCCTGGAATTATCATCCACAGTTCAGACAACTTCCAACACGATTCTAATGAAGTAATGGTGGCAATACGTCCAGAAAGCATCATATTTTCCAATGAAAAATTTGTGTCATCTGTTAGAAACCAGCTGAAAGGAGTAGTCAAGGACATGTTTGAAGTAGGACATACAGTATGGATAGAAGTTCAAGTGGGAGATGTGACTTTCAAAGGAGTTTTAACCCCAAATTCCTGTGAATCATTAGGCATAGAAAGGGAAAAAGAAGTTTATTTGAGTTTTAAATCCTTAAATGTTAACTTAATAGAGTGTCATGATGCTTATCACTCTATTTAAAAACAAAAAAATCCCATTAAGAAAATAAAAAAAATTATTGGATTTCTTCTTCGCAAGTGTCTATAACTATTAATACTTCTTCACCGTCTTTAGGACAGTGCCTTACCTCAATTAAATCATATTTAATTTCTTCAAGGTCAATATCTACCGTACTATGGATAGTATCTCCATCAAGGTGAACCATAACAGTACAGCTTTTTCTCCCATCTTTGAGAACACAATTTTCAACATTTATAACCTCACCAGGAGTGAAAACCCGATTATAAGACATTTCAACCTTGTCAAACGGTTTAACGTACTTTTTAACGTAGTCAATAGCTTCTTCACAATCCATAGTTAGTTTTTTTGCCATTGTAACACCAGAACTTAATTAATAGTTTTTTAATTAATCTTCCACCACGATAACCTTCAACTCATCTCCCTGAATATGTCTAATCTCAATCAGGTCATCCATAATGGCATGCATGTTGATTTTTACCGTTTGATTAACCAGTTCTCCACTCAAATGTAAAGTGAGTTCCAAGAATTCTTCACCGAATTCTTGCTCCATTTCAAGTCCTAAAACTTCTCCAGGAGCATAAATACGATTATATGAAATTTCCAGAATATCATGCATTTCAACATTATCTTTGATATATTCAATAGTTTCGTCAGCTTTTAGAAATATTTCTTCTTCCATAAAAATCACATGATAAAATAATATCACTTGCACTGTTTAAAAAAATTTGGGTATTAAAAAAAAAATATGTGAAACAGAGATTATAAATATTCTCTGTTTTTCTCTGCGTTGAGGTAAAGTGAACCTTTACCATTTACAGCTATATCCCCATTATATTTGATGTATTTACCAGAGAAGCTTTTTCCATCAATTTCAGGATCAACAACTATGCTATCATAGACAAATCCTTCCAGAAGGATTCCTAGTTTTCCTTTGATGAGGATGTTTCCGTTTTTCATCTGACCACCTGGCCAGCGAGTAACGTCCCCGTCAATCTGGATGAAACCTTTGTTCATGTGGATTCCGGCTAAAATATCACAGTCTCCTTTAACATAGATTTCTCCTCCTGATAGACATTCTCCAAGTTGTTTACCTGCGTTTCCATGGAGGATGATTTTCCCACCACTCATGCCTCTCCAGTCACCGATGTAGGAGCATCCGCAGAATTCTCTAGTGCTGCCCATGATTTCAAGTTCTCCACCTTCCATTTCACGACCAGCATAACTTTCAGCGTCACCATTAACGGTAATTTTACCGCCTTTCATTTCTGCTCCGCAGTGCAAGTCAGCATCTCCGTTAACAATGATCTCTCCAGCGCCCATCTTACAACCGATGTATTTAACTCGGCCGAAGTCACCATCAAGAATCATTTTAACTTCTTCAGGACCAGTTGCTTCTCCTTCTACTTCAATATCGAAGTAGTCGGTTAATGGGAATCTTCTGTTTCCAACTGGTACTTGGTATTTTTCGAAGTCTGCTTTCTCCCAGTTGAACACTTTATCTGGGATTAGTTCATCGAATTCTAGGGCTATTTGAGATTTTTTCTTTAGGGTTAATGTTATTGTTTTCACTCTTAATACCCCCTTATTTACCTGCATTGACCTCTGTCACTATTGGATTAGGTGTGAAATGGTCTTGTACTTGATAGTTTTCGAATTTAACTGTGTAGAAACGTGTGAATGTAGGCATAACTTCCTCCATCACTGCTTTTTCTTGTTCTTCGAAACCTTTCACATCAGTCCATAATGTATGACTTGGAACCACTTTTACAACCTCTCCATCTTTAACCAGTATCTGGCCATCTTTGATGGTGTACATTGCGTTTCCAAATGCGTGTTCTATTGCTGCAGGTTCTTTGGATGGGTCTATGTCGTTGGGGTTCAGGTCATATACTGCTATGTCTGCATTATATCCTGGAGTTAATTCTCCCCTGTCCTGATATCCGTAGATTTTAGCGGCAGATGCCCGGGTAATGGTGGCTATTTCATTGAAATCATATTCTCTGTCCAGAGTTCCTAGTCCAGTTCGTTTGTATGACCATACTCTTACTTCTCCGTTATCCATCATTTCCTGTCGGCGCTCATTACTCATGAGCCAGGATATGATTCTAGGGTATCGGATGAATGGACCAGCATTTGGGTGGTCAGTGGTTAAACATACTTGCCAGGGGTCTTTGATTCTTAAGAACAGTTCAAGTCCTACACCCCATTGGAAGGAAGGGACTGGTGCTTTTCCAGAGTATATAAATGGAACAATTCCAGATCCTGTTTCCAATTCAATGTCCTTATTAGCCCATTTAAGACCATTGAGTTCATGCAAGTCGAATTCCATTGGCCCGTCTGCCGTCATGGTAGTGGTTTCATCTAAAGTAACTTGACCTATATCACAAGTTACGTGTTTGTTGTTATTTATATAATCGGCAACTTCTTTGGCCCCGGATTCTACATCCCTCCAGCTTGTCCCAGCATAGGAGTGGAATTGGGCGTGGGTTAAGTGAATTGTCTGGTTTCTTTTTGAACCATTCTTGGCGATGTCTTTGACACAGTCCAAGGTGTTAACTGTGGTTGGATAGTTTCCTGGGTGTCCCAGATCGTTAGGATGTACATGTATTGAGTGAGGTAGTCCTAACTTTTCATTGGCTTGTGCAAGAGCTCTAACCACTTCTCTAGCTGTTACGTCAAAGAAGGGCACAGGATCATCAATACCGTGGACATTGCCACCCCAACCCCATGCTTCTGTTCCGCAAGGGTTCACAATTTTTATTCCGTAACCTTTGACTATTCTGAGCCATGATGCCACAAATGCAGCTATTTCATCGATTTTTCCTTCTTTGGCCCACTGTAATACAAACCAGTTGTTACCAAAGAGAGGTAATGGCGTGATGTCAATGTTTGGAATAGCCATTATTTCTTCGTGAGTGTGTTTAGCTTCCAGAGGGGGTACTGCAGCTTCGGTCACTGTTCCGTAACCCATCCTTGAGTACCGGTACCCAGTTGCTGGGCAGCTGGGTATGGAAAATCCTGATTCTGATCTGCAAACATCAGTTTTAGATGTAACGCCCTTTCTTGAGTCTTCTGGTCTGTAAATCCTTCCAACAACAAGTTTTGGCCCTGCTACGTGGGCGTGAGGGTCCACACCGGCAGGCATGACTATTTTGTCAGTAACGTCTAAGACTTTTGCATCAGAAGATACTTGTTCAACGATTTTTCCATCCTTGAACATGACATCCTTCTTTTCACCAGCTATGTTGTTGGCCGGGTCGTAAACTATACCGTTTTTTAGTATGTATTCCATGATATCACCTTATTTACTAGCTACTGCGGCCTCTTTAGCTTTGATTTTTTTAACCCTTTCGTGCAACTCTTTAATGATCCATTCGTCATCTCTGCAAGTTTCAGGTTTGTCAATGGCTTTTTTCATGTAGATAGGTACACCATCCATTCGGTAGCTGGTACCAGCACATTCTACACCTATAAATGATCCTGGAAGCACTACATCAGCTATTTCAGTGGATGGTCCCCAGTGGATGTCTACTTGGATTACAGGGATTTCTGCCAAGTGCTTAACTGCCCCTCCGGGGTAGTGAGCTCCTGGGTCTGCAGCTATCACCATAAATACATCACATTCTTTCCGAGTTAACAAATCAATGGTGTTGGTTTCACCATTCATGTATCGGGGGTATCCGCGGGCAAAGTCTACACCATATGGGAATCCCATTTCATATGCCATGAATATGTTAAATCCATTAACATTGAAGTGTCCTCTCATAGGAGTTAACACCCATTTTGTGTACTTGTTTAGGTCGGCTAACATTTCAATAGCCATGTCAATGTTTCTTTGCTTGGATAATGTGTGTGTCAGCCCCAGTCCAAAGTATAATGCTCCGAACTGAACGTTTTTCATGGCTTCAGCTAATTCCATTATGTCTTCTTTTGGTATGCCAGAAACAAAGTCTTGATCGATTTCTTTTCCTCTTAAAGCTGCCCGTATTGCATTATAGAATCCATAATCCCCGTTCTGTTCAAAACCAATCCATATGTCAGACATTTTGGCAGTGTCGCTGTATTTAGGATCCATTGTGACCACTGTACGGTCAAATCGTCCTCTTTGTCTGAACCATCCTCTGGGGAAGGTACTGTATCGTGCCATGTGTCTTGGGTGAGAGTTCATTGGGTTACTTCCAGTGTAAACAATCATGTCTGCACGGTTTTTAACTTCTCCCAAGGTTGCGACAGGATATCCTACGTTTTGTACAGCTTGTAATGATGGTCCATGACAGATAGTAGCTTGGTTGTCAAGAACAGCTCCCACTAGTTCACCTAGTCGGATGCCGTGTTTCATAGTTTCAATGGATGTTTCACTCCAACCGTAAAATATGGGTCGGACTGAGTTAGCTATGAGTTCGGCTGCTTTATCCAGGGCGGTGTCCCAATCAACTTCTTGTAGTTCACCGTTTTCATCTCGTATCATGGGGACCAGGAGCCTTTGATCCATGTCCTCCATGACTTTGCTGGCGCCGAGTCGACAGGCGTGTCGTACCCCGACTACGTGCCCATCTTTTATTAAGAAATCTAAATCGTCACAGTTACATCCGCAAAAGGCGCATGTTCCATTTTCGACGATTTCATCATAATCAGTTACTGGTGGTTCGTATGCCACTTTAATCGGCCTCCTTATTTTTTCTTGTAGACGGGCATCTCACCGAGTGATTTTAACTCAGGGATGGTTTCTTCGTCTTCAACATATTTTTTGTAGACTGCTCTCATGAGGTCAGCCATTAATAAAACTGGTTCATCAGTTTTTTCTACAGTACAGTAAATCCCTTTGTAAGTGGGGTCACAACAGCAGTATGTTTCGTGGCTAGTTATTACGTTGGCCCAGGGGCCTTTTGGAATGAATATGGTTCCTTCGTGAGGTGCGTCCCTTGAGTGAACTGAAGATACTATTACCTCTCCCCAATCTGTGGTTACTTTCACACTATCCCAATTAGCAACGCCAATTTTTGCCATGTCTTTAGGATCCATGTAAGCAACTCCGCAGACTTTTCGGTATTCATCCTTACAAGTTGAACCTCTTTTTTTACATGCACCCTGATAGATGTCTGAGCCGGTGTTCAGCATCATGTCCAATATTCTTCGTTCTTTGGCTGTTGGTTCTTCTAATTTAACAACTTTTGGAACGACGGGTTTTTCTATATAAGTCATTTTTACACCTCATTCCAGCCATATTGCATCTGTAGGGCAGAACAATTGACATGTTCCACATTTTGTACATTTTTCTGGGCTGAAGAGTTTGATTACTCCGTTTTCTACCATCATGATTACTTCTTCAGTTTTGGATCCGTGACCACCTGCTACTTCAGGACTGATGGAGACGTTTATCGGGCATGCGACAACACATACTCCACATCCCAGGCAGTTATCTTGTTCTACTTTCAATTCCATAATTTATCACCTAAAATTTTAGGTTTTAAGAGATTCCATCTTGTTTTTCCATGATTTGGACTTGGTTGGTGTGTAGTCCACATCGGTTCTCTTGACTTTAATGGCGTCTACTGGACAGACATTTTCACATGCTCCACAGTAGATGCAATAGGTCTCATCTTTAAACACTTTGTCTACGATTTGTCCTGATTCATCTGGCTGAGGGAAAGAGTAGACATCACATGGACATATATCCACACAAGCACCACAAGTGGAACACTTGTCCTGATCTACTGTTATTTCGCCTTTGAAAGGTTTTTTAACTTTGGCAGCGTCTACTGGGCAGACTTCTTCACACCATCCGCACCTAACGCATAGATCATCATCAATGAATGAGCTTCCTTTGATTTCGGCGTCTGCAGGGTCTAAGTCGTATTCCCCATATGAACATGTTCTACATGCTGCCATTATGGCATCAACTGGACAGGCTTTTTTACATACCAAACAATAGACACATTTATCTGTGTCCACGTTTATGTCTGAAGCCACTGAAGGGTCAGATGAGGTTGGGATTTTACTGTCCATAGTAATTGCATCAGCAGGGCACACTTCTTCACAGACACCACAGTAAATACAAGTATCTTTGTCAATTTCTATTTCACCGGTTACCAACTTGGCTCGTTCTGGCAGTTCACGGGCAATGGTGATTGCTTCTCGAGGACATGCCACTTCACATGCTTTACAATAAATACATGTTTCATCGTCGATTTCAGCAGAAGACAGATATTGTGGATAAACATCCATGTTCTTGATTGATTCACCGTCAATGGTGAATTCTAGAGCATCAACAGGGCATCCCACGCTGCACATACCACATAGAACACATTTGTTTTCGTCAACGCATATTTTTGCTTCATCGGCTTCTGTTCTGACAATAGCCCCGACATCACCGAGTTCGATTGCTTCTACTGGGCATACTTTTTCACAGATACCACAGCCAATGCAGACTTCGTCTTTGAAAGCCAGCTTACGCTCTTCGTCGGCTGATCTTGTTACATCAAAGTCCAAGTCTTTGACTTCTTTCGTATTAGAAACCATTTTTTACCTCCATATTTCTATTGAGCAATATGGAATTAATCCCATTATGGAATTAATTCTAAATCAAGACACGCACAGCACCAATATGATCATGTGAAGATTTTATACTGATTTTTTGATAATTCAAAAGCTTTGTTTAATTTAAATTTTTTAAATTGTTTCAATGAAATTCCTTGAAAACATATAGTTGGCACTAAGTGTGTTGATTACACATAAATCATCCAGTATATTTATACATTCCTACTAAGACTAATCCGGCATCCTTATATACTAATGTGCAGTAAATACACATATATCTGTGTATCAGTGGTTCATTATATTAGATTTAAAACCAGATACCCCCATCATTTCGGCTTAAAAATCATAAAACTAGAATTATGGAGTAACAAGAGGAAAAAATCAGACAGACATAATCTTATGGATTGAAAAAAGTGATTTAATGTTTACTATCTCACACTGCAATCCCCCTATCAAATTAAACAACATTCATTAAGAAAGTTGGAATAAAAAAAAACTGTTTAAAAAACCCCATAAACCCCATAAAAATAACACTCCACATAGCAAGTAATAGATATAATAAGTTTGATCACTAAATTAGTTTAAGGTGCGACATATGGATAGTTCAAAAGATGGACCACAATACCGATTGAACTTGGATGACAAGATAATACTGCTGAATAAAAAGAAATTCGAGCTTTTAAAGTACATTGACCAATGTGGATCCATAACACTGGCTTCAAAAAACGCCGAAATACCATATCGTAGCGCCCTTAAATATATTGAAAACTTAGAAAATGATCTCAACAAAACAGTCGTGTCAACAAAAAGAGGCGGAAAAGGAGGAGGTGGCGGAAGCACACTAACAAAAGAGGGAAAAAAAGTATTAAGAGAATATCGCAAAGTTGAAAGTATATTGAAGATGCATGCCGATGTTAATGAGATTGAAGGAGAAATTTCGCATATTGATACCGAAAATAGAATTGCCAACATTTATTTAAATGGGAATAAAGTCATACTCCCTCTACGAGGGAATTTTGGTGTTGGAGACAAAGTACTGGTTTTAATCAGCCCAGATGACATATTTGTAATGTTAAAACCACAAGAATCAAGTGTACGTAATATTTTTCCAGGAAAAATCACTCGCATGGAATTAAAAGACAACCTTATTAGGCTAAATGTGGATTTAGGGGAAATAAGCCTTTTTGTAGATATAACTGAATATGCCCGGGAACAATTAAATTTGAACCTTGGAAAAGAAGTATATATAGGATTTAAAGCAGCGGCCATTGCCATGGTAAAAGTCTGATTAATTTATTTTTAAATGAATCCCATTAGATAACCACACGCTTACAATATAATTACACGAATTATTATGTAAAAAAAACTTGCATTTGACGTTAACACTCCCTCCTATTTGGACACTTCAATACCTCATTATTGCTCTAAAAACTAAAAAAAATGTAAATATGCCCAGAAATACAGTGCGGCAGCAATAAAGTAAAGTTGAATATTTATTCACCATAAAAAGGTGGAATCATGAAGATAATAACCGTGGTAGGAACAAAAAACACTGGCAAAACAACCCTTGTAACCATGATAGTTAAAGAACTATCTAAAAGAGGTTACAAAGTAGGTACCATTAAACATACACACCATGACTTTGATTTAGAGGGAAAAGATACTTGGAAACACCGGGAAGCAGGAGCAAAAATAGTTGTTGGTTCGGGAAAGGGCACTTTCTTTTTTATAAACAAATTATTATCATTGAAAAATATCCTTAAAATCGTTTCAAGCACTGAAAATCCAGATTACGTTGTTATTGAAGGATTCAAATCATCTAATTATGCTAAAATTTCAACTACAAGTGAAAAAGATGATTTTACTATCGCTAATATTGATGTTTTTAAAACCAAACCAGAAAATGTGGTTGACTTGGTTGACTTGGTTGAAACACGGACGTACAGCATTATCCCGGAAGGAAACTGTGGTGAATGTGGTTTTAAAGATTGTATAGAAATGTCTAAAGCCATTATACAGGGAAAAATATCTGAAGATAAGTGCAAGATGAGGAAATTAAAGGAAGTTGAACTGTACATTGGTGATAAAAAAATTCCTTTAAACCCTTTTGTGCAAGATATCATTAAAAAGAGCATTATGGGCATGATTAGCACTCTGAAAACTGATCAAATAGCAACTGATGAAGATGAAAACATTTACAAGAACATAGAACTATGGATTAGAAATAGCGAAGACTAAAAGTAAACCAAAAAAAAATGAAAATTGAAATGCTAAGTATGGTTGAAGTTTTATGAATGATTTAAAGACAGACAATTTTCAGAGGCCAATTATTTCCCTCCGCATATCCATAACTAATCGTTGCAATATTCACTGCTTTTATTGCCACCATGACGGTATTATTCCCCAGGAATATGAGATGAACTCTCAAGAAATAGAAAGAATTTCTTTAATTGCTAAAAATATTGGAATAAAGAAAATCAGACTATCTGGAGGAGAACCACTAATCAGAGAAGATATTATTGATATTGTCAGAAGAATATCAAAAATAGGATTTCAAGATGTTTCTTTAACCACTAATGGAATATTACTGGAGAAATATGCTCTTTCACTGAAAAATGTCGGGTTAAACCGGGTAAATGTCAGTTTTGACACCCTCAACCCACAAACTTACCAGTTCATAACCAAAAGCAACTACCTTGAACATGTGAAAAGAGGGATAAAAAAAGCAGTGCAAGTTGGACTGTACCCAGTTAAGGTAAATATGGTGGTGATGAAAGGATTGAACCATAATGAGATATGGGACATGTTCCATTTTTGCAAAGAATATGGAGTAATTCTACAGATCATTGAGCTCTTAAAAACTGAAAGCTGTCCTGATTCTGATTTTTTCGATGAATATTATTATGATATGAAGATTATAGAAGAAAAACTTAAAAAGAAGGCAACAAACATTAAAACACGTGCTTTCATGCAAGATAGGAAAAAATATTTCCTTGAAGGAGGGGAAATAGAAGTCGTACGTCCAATGGACAACACTGAATTCTGTAAAAATTGCACAAGACTGAGAATAACTCCTGATGGGAAAATTAAACCGTGTTTACTTAGAAACGACAACCTTGTAGATCTCATAGATCCCATGAGAAATGGAGCATCAAACAGGGAACTAGAAAAACTATTCTTAGAGGCAATTAATAAGAGAAAACCTTATTATAATGGTTGTTAAATAGAAAAATAAAATTTTTAGGGATATAATTCTTTTACGAATGTTTAGACCCGTTTACTTATACAATGCATTTTTCAATCCTAACTACACAATATTTGAATTCAGGAGTCTTGGTTACAGGATCACATGCCGGGCTGGTTATAATATTAGTTTTAGTTTCAGGTGAATGGAATGCCATGAAAACCAAGCCTTCGGGTGATCTATCAGTAATTAAAACTGGAGATTTAATTTTCCCTCTGCGAGAAATAACCCATACCCAGTCCCCATCAGAAACACCAATTTTTTCAGCGTCTTCAGGACTCATTTCCACTGGATCATGATCATAGAGTTCTTTCAGCCCTTCATTCACACCCGTCATTGTACTAGTGTGATAATGAAAAATTCTGCGACCAGTAGTAAGTACCAAAGGATATTGTTCATCTGGTAATTCAGCTGGCTGCCTATAACTTAATGGAACAAACTTAGCTTTACCGCTTTCAGTGGCAAAATGTTCCTTGTGAAGAATTGATGTTCCTTCATGTTCCTCATGATAACAGGGCCACTGTTTACTATCTTCTTCAAGACAAGAATAGTACATTCCACCATAAATTGGGGCCAGTCCAGCTATTTCAGCAGCAACATCTTCAGAGCTCTCATAATCAAAGCCTTCTATTCCCATTTTTTGAGCTATTTCGGAAATAATCTGCCAATCTGGTTTAGAATCGCCAACCGGTTTTATAACTTGCCTCACTCTTTGAACACGTCTGTCAGCATTGGCAAAAGTTCCATCTTTTTCAGCGAAAGAAGCACCTGGTAAAACCAGATCTGCCCTGAGAGCAGTTTCCGTCATGAACAGATCTTGCACAATCAGAAATTCAGTTGATTCTAAAGCCTGGATAATGTTGGAAGAATCTGGTTCTGAAAGTGCCGGATTCTCACCCATAATATACATGGCTTTTATTTCGCCTTTGCGGACAGATTCCATCATTTCAAGAATTTTTAATCCTACATTAGGGCTGAGTTTAGAATTCCAGGCCTTTTCAAATTTCTTCTGAGCCTCTGGATTTTGAACCTTCTGATAACCCGGATAGGAGTCTGGTAAACATCCCATATCACACGAACCCTGAACATTATTCTGACCCCGGATAGGATTAACCCCTGAATATGGTTTGCCAAAGTTTCCAGTTAATAATGCCAAGTTAGATAGGGCAAAAACATTATCAGTACCATGAGAATGTTCAGTTATCCCCAATGAATAAAATATAGCAGCATGATCTGTTGTAGCATACAATCGTGCTGCATCAACTATTTTTCGTTGAGTTACTCCGGTGATTTCTTCCACAGTTTCCAAGTCAAACTCATCCAGAGATTCCAGCAATGCTTCGAAGTTTTCACATCGTTCCTGGATGAATTCCTTATCTATGAGATCTTCATGGATTATAACTTGAATCATGCCCATTATTAGAGCCACATCAGTTCCGGGATTGTGTTGGATGTTTATATCCGCATGACGAGCAATATCAATGTTTCTAGGATCGGCTACAATAATTTTAGCCCCATTTCTAACAGCATCCATTATTCTCATACTTAAAACAGGGTAACTATCAGTAGGATTGGTACCTATCAAAAAAAGACATTTAGCATGCGGTATTTCATCTATTGAGTTGCTCATTGCCCCACTACCCAGACTTTCTGCCAGTGCCGCTACTGAAGGTGCATGACATGACCGAGCTGAGTTATCAATATTATTTGTTCCCATAACTAGCCGAGTGAATTTTTGCAAGACGTAATTATCCTCATTCGTACAACGGGCAGAAGATATAGCTGAAAATGAGTTATTACCATACTTAGAAAGTTTTTGTGCGGCAAATTCAAGAGCTTCATCCCATTCCACCTCTTCAAAAGCTCCATTCTTCTTTATTAGAGGTTTATTTAACCGGTCTGGATGATTAATAAAATTAAATCCATATCTACCTTTAACACAGAGATTACCCTTACTTAAGGGGTGTTCTGGGTCGCCTCTTGCACTAATGATTTTTTCACCTCTTACACCCAAGTACAGTCCACATCCAACACCACAATAAGTACAAGTGGTTTTTACTTCTCTAGAGGGTTTTTGATTTTCTTTAGGAACCAGAGCCCCTACTGGACAAGCCACAACACATTCTCCGCATGATACGCAGTTTGATTCTAGGATTGGTTTGTCCATTAATGTGGTGATACGAGTTTCATATCCCCTGAAACCAAAATCTATGGCACTGACGCCTAAACGATCTCTACATGTCTGCACACAAATGCCACATAGCACACATTTCTTTAAATCACGAGTAAAAAAAGGATTTGATTCATCAACTGGGACTTCAAGTAGTGAATGTCTTAGATTGGAAATATTTTCATTTTCAATTCCAAAAAAAGATGCTATTTCTTGTAACTTGCACTGATTGTTCTGTGCACAAGTAAGGCATTCTGATTCATGGTTGGCAATGAGGAGTTGTGCTACCATTTTTCGGGAATTTTCAACACGTTTACTGGTTGTTGAAACTGACATTCCTCCTTTTACTAGGGTTTCACAAGAAGTTACTAGGCGTCCATCTTCATTTTCAACCAAACATAACCTACAAGCACCCCTAGGTTTAAGATCAGGATGATAACAGAGATGAGGAATATAAATTCCATTTCTGGTGGCAGCTTGGAGAATTGTGTCTCCCTCTTGGGCTTTTACTTGTATCCCATCAATAGTGAATTTTATTTCATCCATTTAAAATGCCTCTAAATTTATGTTTTACGTTACTTTTAGTATAATTGAATTATCGTGGTTCTAAAATCAGATTTTTTTATTCTATGGGTGGGGAAACCCGTTTTATTGAATCAAATTTTCCTTGACATAAATCCATGCAACTACCGCATTTTATACATTTTTTCTGGTTGATGAAATGAGGTTGCTTTTTTTCCCCAGTTATTGCATCTGCAGGGCATGACTTCAGACATAAACGACACCCCGTACATTTTTCAGGTATGATAACGTAGGAAATAAGTTCTTTACAATGGTTGGCCGGACATGCTTTATCTTGAATATGAGCCTCATATTCTGGCATGAAGTACCTTAAAGTGGTTAAAACTGGATTTGGAGAACCCTGACCAAGTCCGCATAGTGATGAATCTTTTATGGCATGGGCGAGTTCTTTCAGAAGATTTATATCATCTTTCCTGCCTCTTCCTTCAGTTATGTCAGTTAGTATGTCTAACATTTGCTTGGTTCCCAGTCTGCAAGGTACGCATTTTCCACATGACTCATTTTGGGTGAATTTTAAAAAGTAATGTGCTACATCCACCATACAGGAGTCTTCATCCATAACTACCATACCACCAGAACCCATAATAGCCCCCGCCACATTTAATGAACTATAATCTATACGAGTGTCCACGAATTCTTTAGGGATACATCCTCCAGAGGGACCACCTACTTGCACTGCTTTAAACTTTTTACCATTGGCAACTCCACCTCCAATGGCAAATATTACTTCTCTGAGTGTTGTTCCAAGGGGCACTTCTATTAATCCAGTGTGATAAATGTTACCCACCATTGAAAATGTTTTAGTGCCTTTACTGTCCTCTGATCCCACTTTACTGAATTCTGAGGGGCCTTCCTGCATTATCAAAGTAACGCTCGCCATGGTTTCCACATTATTGATGACAGTGGGTTTGTCCCATAAACCAGAAGTGGTGGGAAATGGCGGTCGTGTGCGTGGGGTTCCTCTTTTACCCTCAATTGAAGCTATAAGAGCTGTTTCTTCACCGCAAACAAAAGCTCCTGCCCCTACTTTTATTTTTAGGTCAAAATTAAATCCAGAATCTAAAATGTTTTCTCCTAAAAATCCTGCATCTTTCATTTGAGAGATGGCATGATTTAATGTCTCTAAAGCAAGGGGATATTCCGCCCTGCAATATATGTAACCTTCTTGGACTCCTATGGCATAGGCAGCTATGACTATGCCTTCTAATATTGAATGAGGATCGCTTTCTAGGAGTGAACGATTCATAAACGCACCGGGATCTCCTTCATCAGCATTGCAAATCAAGTATTTAGTGTCTGATTTTTCATCACGACATAGTTGCCATTTCATGCCAGTGGGGAAACCTGCACCCCCTCTTCCCCTTAACCCTGATTTTTTAACCTTTTCAACGATAACTTCAGGCTCCATTTTCAGGGCCTCGTTTAATCCACTATATCCCCCTTTAGCCAAGTAGTGATTGATATTACGAGGGTCAATTAGGCCACAGTTGCGGAGAATTCTTCGGACTTGTGGCTTCAGAACCGGTAATGTCCATAGATTAGGAATATTTTCCATCTTTCCTTTGCCAATTGTTCCAAGTGCATGATCTTCCAGGGGGTCTTCACCATCTATATATTTGTGAACCAATTCTTTGGCCAGTTCCACTGTGACATTTCCATAGAAAACTGGTGGATTATTGGCTTTAATTATGGTTATAATTGGTTCTGCATAGCATAATCCAATGCATCCCACCTTAACCAGTTTGCATTCAATATCATTTTTAATGCATTCTTCTTGAATTGCGGATGAAATTTCCTCAGAACCGGCAGATTTACCACAAGTAGCTGAACCTATCAAAACAACTGGTTTTTCACTATTATAAACCAAGTTCAATTCTTTTTTGGCATTATCAACCAGTTTATTAAAATCCATACTTCGTTTACTCCTATTTACATTCTGATTAATAGATAAAATCCACAATGCTCATGAAGTTCCATTTTTCCATGATTATGATTAAAAAGGCATAACCACTGCAAGAAAATTTATTATTCCACTTTTTTACATTTTTTGAAAAATTCAAATAACTCCATACACAATTATGGGTGGAAGTTTTATCATTTTTACGGTAATTTTCTTTTCTAATTATTAGCATTTTATTTCATATAAATTGATATTGATGAAGAGAATAATGGTATTTATTGCTTTATTGTATGATTAAATCATTTAAATCTAGTTATAACTAATAATAAGTAGTTATGTGGTTATAGTGATAAAATATATTTGCTTCAACTACGTTATAATAATGTATAAGATTGAGTGTAGGAGGTTGGACATGTCAAAAAAATTACCAAAACATTATATGAATATTAGAGAGCGGTTCCCAGAATATGGTGATGCACTGAGCAAGCTAGGAGAATCAGTTCGAAATACAGGCCCCCTTGATGAAAAAAACGTTCAACTAATTCAATTAGCAGCTTCAGCTGCTATTAGATCTGAAGGTGGGGTTCATAGCCACGTCAGAAGGGCTATTGAAAATGGAGCTTCTGAAGAAGAAGTATATCAGACTGTGATCTTGCTTACCAGCACTATTGGTTTTCCCAATGTAGCAGCAGCTATTTCATGGGTAAATGATATTGTAGAAGGATAGTATTGACTTATATATTCTTTTACATCCTTTTTTGGGGACTATTATGAGTAAAATGTTCAAAAAAACTAAAATTATTAGAGTTAACAATCAAGTTCGCGATATAGAAGATTTAATTGCCCTAGATTCTAAAATAGAATTAGATGTCAATGGGAAAAAACTGGGAAAGTTTTATTTAAGCCCTTTTAACCTTGAAGATTTCACTCTAGGCTATTTATTGGATGAAAGATACATAAAATCCCTGAAAGATGTGAATAAGATTGAATTTAAACCATCATCAATCCAAGTTTTTTTGAAAAACTTTGAATCCTATGAAGACAGCGATTTAGATTGTTATAATGGCTGGTTTCATAGAGATCAAACCATAAGTTTCGTGAAATCTGATCTCAAGGTTGGAAAGGAGACAATTCTCCAAGCGTATGATCATTTAATTGAAAAAGCAGAAGTTTGGTCCAAAACTGGTGGCACCCATGTTGCTGCATTAGTGGATGAAACACATTTTATCGTCCGTGAAGATGTAAGTAGACATGTTGCCGTGGATAAAGTAATTGGTGCAGGTTTAAAAAAAAATATTGATTTTTCAGATAGTTTTCTCCTTTGTAGTGGTAGAATTCCCCCAGATCGTGTGGTTAAACTTGCCAATGTGGGAATTCCCATCATGATAACTAAAGCCGCACCAACAATGGAAGGATTGAAAATGGGAGAAAAAGCTGGGATTACCTTGGTAGGATTCCTGAGAAACGGCAGATTTAATATTTACACCCACCCTCACCGGATAATTATTTAGTTAATTCTAGGGTAACACTTCCATTCTCTATTTATGCTGACTCAATGGTCATAACTGTATAGTGAATTCTGGGATTACAACAATCCCTAAACTATAGTTTTCACTCGATTAAAGTGTGTCTAGCCTTCATATCTTCTTCAGTTTTTCCCATTTCAACCATTAATTGAGCTATTAATCCATCAAGAAATATAAGGCTGGTGACCTCGAATAAAGTACCCATTGGCGATAAAGACTGATGTTTCCCATTTATCTGGCGGGTGATATAGTTTTTTTCAGAATCAATCTTGGTGCGGCCCTTAATATGCACTATTAAATCTGCCATTTCCCCCAAGGTAGAGTCCACATAAGAAGTCACAGCAATAATTTTGGTTCCTCTTTTATGGGCAATTTCCGCAGCACTGATGATGCTGAAGGTTTCACCCGAACCGGAAATTGCTAATAGACAATCTTCAGGTGATAAAGCTGGAGTTGTAGTCTCTCCAACAACATAAACGCTTATTCCAAGGTGCATTAGGCGCATGGCAAAAGCCCTGGCAACCAGCCCAGAACGCCCCAATCCCATGACAAAAACATTTTTAGATGACCGTAATAATCTCGACATTTCTTCTATGTTCTTAGGATCGAGTTTTCCAGAAACAGAGAGTATATTATCGATTATTTCTTGTATGGCCTCGTTTAAAATCACTTGTTTCACCGTAATCACATTATTTCGTGGTGTATATCTATCTGGTTTGATATATATAATTTCTACAAGTAATCTTTGTTCAATATGGAAACTCGCCTAATAACCCCTAAATCAGAGATAAAAAATCATGAAAGATAAATTAAGCCCATTTAAGTTTAACCCCACATTAAACTTGGAAATAAATGATGTAAAATTCACTTTCCGGCTTTTTGATGCTTTAGAAAAAATTTCAGAAACTTGGTCTCAGAGAGAAGCTGCTAAAAGCCTAAATATATCCCATGCTGTATTAAATCGTAGAATTCGAGATGCAGAGAATAAACTTGGATTTAAATTAGTGTACAGTACTGGAGCAGGTTCTGAACTCACACATCAAGGATTTTTGATACTTGAAAAATATCAAGAATACCAAAAAAGACTTAAAGAAAGCTCCATTCCATTAATTTGTGGAGGCCCAATCTCAACCGGCTTGATAGATATTTTATCCAAACAGTACGGTCTTGAAACCGTGATTAATAGTGTGGATGATTTAAGTGCGTTGGAAATGGCCAAGAAAGGTTTAGTAGACATTCTTCTTCTAGATGATCCCGTGCATGCATTAATGAATGACTTGGATTTTACTCCCATTGCAAAGGATCATTTAGTGTTAGTTTCTGGATGTGATGAACACCCCAAAACCGTTCAGGAACTTAATGGAAGTAAATTCGTTGAAATTCCATTCTCCGCCCAACGACTGGCTTGGAACACATTAGATCATTTAAGAATTGATTATGAGATTGTTGAATTATGTAATTCACCTAATAACGCGTTGAAAATGGTTAATGCTGAGGAAGGTCTGTTAACCTTCCTAAACAAAAGTTATGTGTCAGGCATTACTACAGGGTCTAATCTTCTTGCAGAAGACACCATGCACATTATTAGTATGGTTTTATGGAATTCAAACCCTCAGTTGGAGGGGTTTTTAGAATTTATCGTGAGTCAAGGGCAGAACTTAATTGATAAATGGGGTTTTGAAAGAATTGATTAAAATTAAATGTTTTGAATACTGATTTAAATTCATTTAACAAGTATTAATCTTATAATCAGTTAATCTTAAATAATGCTAAAATAGAAATATGGCAGGTGATTGTTCTGAGGGAAAAAAGAGATTTATTAACTATTGGACACACGGCTATGGATTATATTATCCAAGTTAATGAATTTCCCGTGCCCAATTCTGCTTCTACTATAAAAAATATGCGAACATTCCATGGAGGGGCTGCTGCTAACGTTGCAGTAGTAGCATCATCATTAGGACTTAAATCTTCCCTTGTATCTGCAGTTGGGGGAGATTTTGAGGGATCTGATTATCAAAAACACTTGCAAAATGTAGATATTGATATGCGAGATATGATAGTTGTTGAAGATGATAAAACTCCTACTGCCTTCGTTTTAACTGACAACAACCATGATCAAATCTTTTACTTTTACTGGGGCGCTGCAACCCGATTTAAAAAATCTGAAATTCCCCATAATGCCATAAAAAATACTAGATCGGTGCATTTGGCAACTGGTGACCCTTCATTTAATTTAAATTGTGGGAAATTCGCAAGAAAAGAAGGAAAGATAATATCTTTCGACCCTGGACAAGATTTACACATGTACTCCCCCAATGACCTTTGGAAAGTTTTAGAAGTGTCAGATATTCTTTTCGGTAACCATCATGAGGTGAAACGGATATTGAAGACTTTGGATATGAGTGTGGATGAATTGCGAGAATTCGGGCCATCAATTGTGGTTGAAACCAGAGGTAGAAATGGCAGTGTTATTTACTCTGATGAAACCAACAAAGTAAATGCTTTAGAGCGTGACCCTGTAGACCCCACAGGTGCGGGGGATTCTTACAGGGCAGGGTTCCTGAAATCATATTTGGAAGGTAAACCATTATTATACTGTGGTAAATTTGCTTCTGCTGTATCTTCATTTATTGTGGAAGCAGAAGGATGTCAGACAAATGTCCCCAACATTAAAATGGTTCATGAACGGATGAATGAAATAGATTATTAATATATGTAGTTCACTGCTTTTTTCCCACCTTTCAATTTTCGAAAATATATCCCCCCATCAAACTAAAACCACTATCTATTTTTATGGGGAATATAAAATCAAATTAATATTTGTATTAATCAGTAGTTAAGGACAATTTATAACAAAAAAGAAATTGTCAATGTAAACAATACTTTTCTAAAAAAAGCTTACACGGTGATTCTATGACACAAATGGACGATGCGAGAAAAGGGATAATAACCGATGAAATGAAATCCGTCGCAGAAGCGGAAAATGTCGACGTTGAATTCATCAGAAAATCTGTAGCCCAAGGTACCATTGCCATTCCCAGTAACACTGGACGGGAAGTAAAAGCTGTTGGTATTGGATCCGGACTCAGAACAAAAGTTAACGCCACTATCGGTACATCCACAGACATATGTGATTTTGATATGGAAGAAGAAAAGGCCAAAGTTGCCATAGCCAACAACGCTGACACTTTGATGGAACTATCTGTTGGTGGAGACCTAGATGAGATTCGCAGAAGAATTTTAAAAATATCTGACATTCCTGTGGGCAGTGTGCCTGTATATCAGGCTGCCTTTGAAACCATCCGTGAGAAGGGTGCTGCCATTTACATGGATGAAGACATAATGTTCAAAGCCATCGAAAAACAAGCAAAAGACGGCATAGACTTTATGGCAATTCATTGCAGTGTGAATATGGAAACCCTTAAACGTCTGAAAAGACAAGGACGTGAAGGTGGACTAGTGAGCCGTGGAGGTGCATTAGTATCTGCATGGATGGTGGAAAACGAAATAGAAAACCCATTATACAAAAATTATGATTATATCTTGGAGATCGCCAAAGAATACGATTTTGTGATGTCCATGGCCAATGCAATGAGAGCAGGAGCTATTGCCGATGCCACCGACCGTGCAGGAGTTCAAGAACTCATAATTCTGGGAGAATTGATCGACCGTGCCCGGGAAGTAGGAGTGCAGACCATTGTAGAAGGCCCAGGACACATACCATTAAATGAAATCCAAGCCAATGTAACCATGCAGAAAAAACTCTGCCGTGGTGCACCATTCTACATGTTAGGGCCTATTGTAACTGACATAGCCCCTGCCTATGATCATATAGTGTCATCCATTGGTGCCACGCAGTCGGCTGCTGCCGGAGCAGATTTCATCTGTTATGTTACCCCTGCTGAACATTTAGCACTGCCTGGACCCGAAGATGTAAAAATGGGAGTTATTGCCAGCCGAATCGGAGCATATGTTGGGGACATGGCCAAGGGAATTCACAAGGGTGAAAAGGACTTAGAAATGGCCAACGCCCGGAAAAAACTAAACTGGGAAGCCCAATACGATGCAGCGATATGTCCAAATGATGCTCGTGCCATAAGGGATAACCGCCCACCAGAAGACCCTGACACTTGCACCATGTGTGGAAGTTACTGTGCCATTAAAATCGTTAACGAATGGTTGGATGAAGCCCCAACTAAAGTATTTGAATAACTTCATCCCCATTTTATTATTTATTTTATTAAATAACCCCTTTTTTTATTTTCACAATAGAAGGTGAATTGATTGAAACATTGGACTGAACGAATTGCATCTGATCTAACTAACTGGGACGTGGACCGACACGTGGTAGCCAGTGGAACTTCCATATCTGGATCCATACACATTGGAAATTCATGTGACGTTTTCATAGCTAATGCAGTGGGTAAATCCCTAAAAAAACTTGGTGAAGACACTAAGACTATTTGGATAGCTGATGATCATGACCCCCTACGTAAAGTTCCATATCCCCTCCCTGAATCTTATGAAAAATATTTGGGTATTCCTTATTCCCAGATACCTTGTCCTGAGGGTTGTTGTGATAATTTTGTGGAACACTTCCAGAAACCATTCCTAAAAACCCTCCCAGAATTTGGAATTGAACTTGAAACTTATTCTGGTTTTAAAATGTATCATGACGGAGTTTACAATGACTCCATTAAAAAGTCACTGGAAAGAGCTCCCAGAATTAGGGAGATATTCAACCAGTACCGAAAACATCCCCTAAAATCTGACTGGTTACCATACAATCCCATCTGCAGTGAATGTGGAAGGGTGAACACCACCACAGCCTATGATTACCAGGGAGACACAGTTTTTTACAGATGTCAGTGCGGCCATGAGGGTGAAATGGATATTAAATCCGGTGCAGGTAAACTCACTTGGAGGGTGGAATGGGCTGCGCGATGGAAAATTTTCGGTGTAACTTGCGAACCATTTGGAAAAGATCATGCTGCCAGTGGCGGCTCCTATGATGTGAGTAAAATTATATCAAATGAAATATTCGATTACAAAGCTCCTTATCCTGTTCCTTATGAATGGATAACACTTAAAGGCGAGGCTATGAGCAAATCTAAGGGTGTTTTCTTCACTCCGGGCCAGTGGTTAGAGATTGGATCTCCGGAAACATTAAATTACTTTTTATTCCGAAGTAAACCATTGAAACATAAGGATTTTGATCCTGGAATGCCCTTTTTAGATTTTATCGACCAGTATGACCGTGTGGAACGAATTTTCTATGATGTTGAAGAAGCTGCCTCTGAGAAAGAAATGGAGAAACTTAACAAAATCTATGAAGTATCCCAGATCAACTCTTCAGATTCTATGCCCTTCCATGCATCCTATCGTTTCCTTACTGTAGTCCGGCAAATAACTGATGATCCTGATAAGATCTTCCAGATACTGGAACGTAACTCTCAGTTACCAGCAGATATGGAATGTGCAGAATATGGGAAATTAAGTGCTGATAAAAAAGATGACTTGGACACCCGCTTAGTTAACGTTGAAAACTGGTTGGAAAAATTTGCACCAGAATTTGTGAAATTCAAAGTTCAGGAAAAAATGCCAAAAGTAGAGATAAACGATAAACAAAAAATATTCCTACTGAAAGTGGCAGAAGTCCTGGAAAATAGGGATTACAATTCACAAGAACTACATGACGAAATGTACACCATACTAAAAGAACTTGGATTAAAACCACAAAAAGCTTTCCAAGCCATATACAAAATGATAATTGGGAAAAAACAGGGACCCAGAGCAGCGTCATTTGTTTTATCCTTGGATAAAGATTTTGTTATTAAAAGATTCCGGAATGAATCTTAAAATTCCCACCTAATAAAGGCAAAATCTTTTTTTAATAAATGAAATGAAAACTAATTGAGGGACCTATATTGAGGGTGAAATTAACAGAAAAGGAAGTTTTAAACCCATTAGGAGAAGTTGAAAATAAGAAAATCGAGTTGAATCCACTTCCCTATGACTTTGATCAGGTTTCCCTAATTGATAACACCAAACCAGGAACCGAGATAATATTAAAAGTTCTTGCAGAAACTCTGGGAAACAGAGAGTTTTTATATATTAAAAAACCCGCAGGAACACCGACATCTGAACAAAAAATCATCAAGGCATCCTCATCAGAACTCGCAATTTTAGCACTGGGAGACTGCGGTTCTTGCGCTAGCTGGTTAGTTTTAGATGCTATACGACTTGAAAAGATGGGAATCCCTACTATATCCATTTTTTCGGATCATTTTGCATCTTTCGCCAGACAACTAGCTGAATCTCATGGAATAAGCGACCTAAGAATCCTCGAAGTGGAACATCCCATAGCCGGACTCAACAACGATGAAATTGAAGAAAAGGCACTGAAAATAGTTCCCAATCTCCTTTACATCCTCCAAATACCCTAATCTTGAGATCTGAATATGACTAGAAAAGATGAAAAAACAGTAAATAAAAATTCCTGTGGATGTCTAACCGACGATTTATTTGACAAAAAGCCCAATTGTGAAAATAAAAAGATAATAATTGATAACGACCGTCTTTGTAATGCTAGAAACAGTGATATGGAATTTTTTGTAGACCCTGACCCTGAAAAAGTCAGTCTTAACTTCTATCAGAACCGCTTTACTGATGGTTTGCCCATAATTCCACCTACCACAGAAAGAGTGAAACGTTTTCTAAATTCTACTTTTCACAACCCTGAAGATGTTTTAGCTATTCTTCCACCTAAAATGGGCCAAGCAACCCCTGAAAAAATTGCAATAAACTCCGTTATGGCTGGTTGTCTTCCTCAATTCCAACCAGTATTGGAACATGTGATAAAAGCTGTTTCTAGAGATCAATTTAATTTGGCAGGGGTGAATGCAACTACTCATCCTATATCGATTTGCATCATTATCAATGGACCATTAATAGACGAAATTGAAATGAATACCTCAGTGGGATGTTTAGCACCAAGTAACATTGCTAATGCAACTATTGGCCGGGCCCTTCGCCTGTGTCTTATAAATATTGCTGGTGCTATTCCTGGAGTGGGTGACCATGCCACACATGGCTCCCCAGCCAAGTATAGTTACTGTTTTGCTGAAAATCAAAAAGAAAATCCCTGGGAACCATTACATGTTGAAAGAGGTTTCAACTCTCATGAGAGTACAGTGACAGTTATGGCTGCTGAATCACCACATAACGTTAATGACCATCGCAGTCAATCTGCAGAAGACTTGCTGGACACTATAATTCACACTGCAACAACTGCCGGGTGTAACAACAGCCATGTGCCAGGAGAACTTCTAATAATAATGAGTCCTGAGCATGCTACCACCATCAAACAGGGAGGATGGTCAAAAAAAGATGTTCAGAATTATATACATGAAAATTCCCATTTATCATCAATTCTGGCTGATCGTGGCGGTAGGAAGTTGGATGAAAAAAATATAAATAACGGTCAAGTTCGGATAACCCGCTCCCCTCAAGATGTGGTTGTAGTAGTTGCAGGAGGTCCCGGCAGACACACCATGATTAGTCATGGCTTCGGAGGAGGATCTGAAAGTGTAACCATACCAATAAAACTGAATAATGGGTTCAATCCTAAATCAGTTGATCATCATGAATAAAAAAAAACAATTCTCTGGTTTTATTGTTATAATGGCATGACCCTTCAAATTTAAAATAAAAATAATAAAAAGAATGGTTTAGTTTGAAAATTCTGTTTTAAGTTACATCTTCGGACATATGTTCTGAATTTTCTATATTCGAATGGATTAAGCCTTTTTTATCCATGTAAACATAAGTTAAAACCAAAGTCAAGAATGGAGTTATTAAGCAAGCTACAATCACTTGCAATATTATGCTAAAAAGAGATCCAACTATTGGTATTAAAGATAAAAGCATTTTTATAATTCCAACAACAAAGAAAATACAAAACGCAATAATTATATTTATTACAATTACTATTATTACGTCAGATATGTTTTCTCTGAGCACCCTAATACTGTCTTTTATAGAGCCAATAACTGATTCTCCACACACCACTATTGACTGAGAAGTGAATATTAACAGAATCATTGTAACTACCCATAATACTAAACTAACCAATACACCGATTAAGGTCAAAGCCGGTGCCATACCATAAGCATAATCAGCAAAAACCCCACTAATTAAAGGGATAGCAGAAACCATTAACAAAATTAACCTTATTATCGAAACAGCGATGATTTTCAAGAAATATTTATTACCATTTCTAAATCCCAAGCCCAAATCAGGTTTTTCACCAAAAACTATGCTTTTTGACATTCCAATCGTAGCGGCAGATACATAACTACTGATGATCAATAAAATCATCCAAATAATGGAAAAAATAATAAAAAGAACAATTAAAGCAGAGAGATTGGTTGAATTAGCAGAAATTTTACCAGTTGTCAAAAATTCAGGGCCTAAAACTGAAAAAAACAACAAAATCATTGCTAAAAATGTGATTATCATTATAAATATTTGCTCAAATAATGTGGGTAATGCCAATTTGGGATTCTCAGAAATCCATTGAATGCTCTAGAATAATAATCCCCAATATCCATAAAATACCTCCATTTCCTATTTAATTTTAATATCAATTATCTGATTAATCAATTAATATATAAAGTATTATACTATTATCAAAAATCTAAACAGTGACAATTAATCTGTAGAAAATCCAACTTTCTCCAATTCCGTTTCCCATGTCTCTTTATTTTCTTCAATGAATTTTTTTAATAGTTTTCTACACTCAACAACTTGCATAACTGTAACTTCAATTCCATTACGCTTAAGAAGTTTTTCAGAGCCTAATAATGTCGTATTCTCACCTATTACAACACGAGGTATGTTGTAAAGCAGGACGGCACCAGAACACATAGTACATGGAGATAAAGTAGTGTAAAGAGTGCATTTTTTATAATCAGTACCTTTAAGGCGTCCAGCATTCTCTATACAATCCATCTCACCATGAAGAATAGCTGAATCATTTTGAATCAACCTATTATGACCCCTACCCACAATAGTTCCATCCTTCACAAGTACAGCGCCGATAGGAATTCCACCTTCCTTTAAACTCTTTTTCGCTTCTTTTATCGCTTCAGCCATGAATTTAGAATCTTGAGATACCATTGATCTCCCCATCGACAGTTAAATTTCCGTAGAAAAACAAGAAAATAGCATTATATGATTGAATTATAAAAATAAAAAAATAGTGGAAAAGGTATTTAATACCTTCTTCTATCCATTAACTCTTTCATTTTACCCGGATTCCATCCTCCACTGGCTGATTTGGATCTTCCGACTTGTTGCACATATCCTGTGATTCGGTCGTACCATTCTACTTCTTTTTCCTCTCCACAAGTAGCACAGTTGGGTTGTAATCCTTTCATCAGAGTCTTACATTTAATGCAGAAGCTGAGGGCACTGCTGTATGCCCAGAAACCAATATCAGATTTTCGGGCTATTTTATCAGTGAGACTCATGAGAGATTGGGGATCGCTGTGTGATTCTCCCATGAATGCGTGGAAAATGTGTCCTCCCAAAGTGAGGGGGTGGAATTTTTCTTCAATACGGATTTTCTCAGCAAAACTCACATCAGAATTCACAGGCACGTGATTACTGTTAGTGTAGTAAGAGGCTTGTTCATCACCTTGGGTGATTGTGGTGTCACCGAATTTTTCCCTATCCAACGTAGCGAATCGGTAAGCAGTAGATTCGGCAGGAGTCTGCAGCACAGTCCATCTATAGCCAGTTTCCTCTTTTAATTCATTAGCACGTTGATTCATGAACTCTAAAACTTTAATTCCAAGTTTTCTGGCGTCATCATCATCAATGCCAACACCACAGTGATGGAGAAGCATCTCATTCAAGCCTACAAATCCAAAGGACAAAGTAGAGTTTTCAACACGGTAATACCGTTCCCCATCTGTTTCCTGGGTGAGGAAGGGGAGGAGGTTGAAGTCATCCAGACAGTTCATTGCCTGTTCTCTGCGCAGATGGAGAACTTGCTCAGCAAGTCGCAAGTGACCATCCAAGTATTCGAAGATATCTGCTTCATCACGAGATTGGTAAGCAATCCTTGGTAAGTTAAGAGTTACATATGCAAGGTTACCTGTCCTAATACAGTCCTGTTCCCAGTTCCCAGTCCAGTTGTCGCCTAAACTGGTACGACAACCCATGTAATTGGCCAGATCACCCCTGTAATCAGGTAACATGTTCACGAAGTAAGCACTACCATATTTAGCAGACAACTCATGTACCAATGCAATGTCTTCGGCGTATTCATCTTTGAGGATTTCATCTCGTAACACGTAGATAGTGTTGGGGAACAAGTGAGGTTTGCCATCACTATCTCCAGCAAGCAATGTTTCGGTGAATGCCCTCTGCAACATGCGAGTTTCTTCTTCAAACTCGCCATAAACTCCGGCAAGTTTTCCTTTAGGCCCATATGCCTCAACATCTTGCAAAAAGTCAGGCACTCCAAATTCCATGTTTATACTGGTAAATGGTACTTGGCTTCCCCTGGCAGCATATGCCATGTTCAAATTATAGATGAACATTTGCACTGCCTGTTTTACCTTCTCATAAGGCAGTCCTCTGGCGAATGGTGCGACGAAAACATTCCAAAGACACATCGCCTGCCCACCACTCATGTTTTGTTGGGCAGCTAGCATGATTTCACCAGAATGGTTCATTAGGGTTTCAATATGGTTTGGTGGTCCTGCTACGCTGGTGTGATCTCCAGTTCCATCCACTTTAAGCCCATGTTTTATGAAAAATCGCAAGTCATGTTGCAAACAGTTTAGTGGTCTTCCTGCAAAGAATTCCAAATCATGAACATGGATATCTCCACCCATATGGGCGTCTGCTAGTTCATTAGGAAGTATGTGTAATAGTGCGTATTGTTTAAGAGCCTCATCAGCCACATATTTATGTACAGTTTCAGGGTTGTGTATCATATTAGCGTTATCACGACTTCCATTCTCAATGAGGTTGGTGATGTTATATACTGGTATCCCTAGCCTGGTGTAGCGACGTCTGTATGTTTCCAAGCCGTGTTCTACTAATTTAGTGTTAACCATTTCCCTGAGCATGGGAGCTGTGAGATATTCAACGTCCAGTTTTTTAACTTCCTTCCAAACCTCGGTGGCTATTTTATCAGCCAGTTCAGGGGATGCACCTGTTTCCACAATCAGGGTTTTCTCGATCTTTGCCTTGTCAAAACTTTCAATAGTATCCCGGGACGTACGAACTCTTAATTGATTGGTTCTCAAATACTTGTCAGCCATTTCATTGTCCACATGCTTCAATGAGTCGTATACCCACATTTTGATTTCTTTGGTGGTGACACCATCATAAGCAGCAGTTGCTGCTTGAGATGATATTTTTTCGGCTGCCCATAATGGAGCACCTGCCATGAGGCAGGATTTTAATATTTTTTCGTGACTGAACTTTTCAAATATTCCATTGTTTTTTAAAACACAATTTTCCGCCTTGGTTGGTATGGCGGCGATTATACGCGCGTCTTTCATCCTTTACACATCCTCCGCCTTTAAAATTAATATTATAATAATTAAAATTTCCCCATTAACCCCCGTTTTTATGGGTTTTTAACTTACATTTTATTTCTATTTGTATCTTATAAAATAGTTTCTATTATCCAAACTGTTCTGATAAAAAAAACTGTTTATCTACCTCACTATTTTAGTTATAACGTTATTGTTATTCTAATATTATTTCTACAAAAACACGTCAAGTGAACTCTGCTTGGATCGGTCACTTTCAAAGAGGGAGTTAATACTTGACTCAATTAGTTCAATTCTCTGTACAAGGTAAGGATCTATGGGGTATCTTCCAGCTAATTCCTTGGAAATTTCAAGATATTTAGTCACTGATCCTTTGGAAATACTGAGTATCAGGTTCCCGCCACAAGTACATTTCCCGCTTAGTGGTATTCGCCGATATTTCTTGTTACACTTTGTGCATCGTACTTTTTGCCTGGCGAAGGCCCGTATGTTTCCTGCCATGTCCGGTAGGAAATGGGAGTTTAAAACTCCTTCCACTACTCCTTTCTGGTCAACTGCCCGTATCCTTTCAGCCAGCTTGATCTGTTCATCTACCTTTTCTTTCATGGTTGGGAGTGTTTTGTAAAGGCATACCTTGGGTCCCTGGTGAATGTTGGATGTTTCATGAGAATATATTAATCCATGATATTGTTCATCCTTCCCTAGTCTTTTATGGACATTATTCACTAAATCAAGTGCTTCTGAGGGTTTAACTTTTTCCAGAGTTTTTTGGTAAAGTTCCAGTGGTAGTAGTTCCATGGTATCCAAGTTATGGGATTCATCGTCGATTTCTTCAGGATCTATCCTGGAAGAAAGAACCAATGGTGCGTCCATTCGTCCACCCCTACTGCTTGGCAGGTAAACCTTAGAGAAGTTAAGTAAAGCGTCCATCAGTAACATTACTGAATCTTCGTCACTATCACAGTTCCTTCGTTTGGCTGAGTGGAAGTATGGGTGAGCATAACATGCTGCTGCCTTGGTGAATCCTAAAATTCGGCCAAGAACACCTGCCGAGGTGTGCGGCGCTAGACCAACTGCTAAATGTCCGACTAAGTCTTCTTTGGTTTTAACTTTGTAGTAAGGTTCCATTTGGTAGAATTGTTTCAGGAGATCATCAATGAAATGTGATACTCTCATAAGGTACTCGGCACAAGCCTCAGAAATTACCAAGTCTTGTATTTGAATTTCAACCACTTGATCATCATTTTTCAGTTCTTCACCATGGATGTCATGGGTATAACCTAGTTTTTGGAGTCTTTGAGGACTTACACCGATCTCTTTGGGTATGAAATGAGTGAGCGGTAAATCTGTGGAGTCATGTCTAATAGTGGCGTCTTTAAATGTGTAAACTCCATTTTTTGCTCGGAGTATACCCTTTTCAAGAGGCTCTGGGAATTTATCCTCGGATATCATTCCTTGAACTCCTTTGATCTCGTCCAGTTTCCGTACTCCTGAGTTTTGGTAAGCTTTTCTCAGTAGATTGGCCAAGTTTATGCGTTTCTTTCCAGAGCTACTAGGTACTGTGCGAGAGCCACAAACAGGACAAATAGCTTGCATGGAACCAACACCACATTCTGGGTTGGTGCATTTGCATCGCCCAATTTCTACTGTTATATTTCCTTTTTTAGCTGCATCGATGATGTTTCTTCGGTTACCCCCATGCATACCAATGGGGAACAATGCGTGGGGTGCTGGTTTCATCATCCTTTCCTTTGTTTTTTCAGGCCTTCCAACCCTACCTCCAAGATATGTGGGTGCTTTTGCCATTATTTCAACTGGAGAAACTTGGTTCAATGCTTCTAGGGTAGAAATATTCTTTTCATCTTCTAATGGTCGTGTTAAAGTGTGAATTAAAGCGTATGCCTCATCAGGGCCTAAAATTATTTTTCCATTTTTAACTTGATGTGGAACTCCTAATGCTTCCAATATCCGTTTTTCAGGCCTTATATCTAACTCTAAATTAGTACCTATATCGAAATCCTCAATTTCTGTATTTAGCCATTGCCTTAGGTTGTTAAGATCTTTTATAGTTAGATCATGATAGAAATAAGTGTATTCTGGATGTAATGGTATTTCATACTTTTTAGAGAGATTAAAAGCCATGTTTGCGCTGATTTTATCATAGTGCAAGAATCGTTTCAGTTCTTCTTCTTGGTTTACATCATAGTGAGGTGATTTTTCTAAAAGTTGAATCCACCATTCCGGGCACCAACCAGCTGGGAGCAGTTGATGGTTGTTTCGGAGAAATTCACCAAATGCCACTAACATGTCCCCTAAATAGATTATTTCAACCACTTGTGACTTAATTTTACGAGCTTCACCTACTGATTCTACTTTTACTACGCTTCCATCCCTTAATTTCACAATAGGACCATCAATACTGTCACATGGGACAACACAGTTCCCCTTGCCAGGCCGCTCAATTTTCATTTGGGTTCCAACTGCCAAAAATTCAACGATTTCCATTGTTGCAGGGTGTACACCCATTGCTGCCAGCCCAGTGTTCCTGGATCGGCCGTACCTTAAACGAAACCCACCTTTAGCTTGCGGATAGGCTAATACTGGCCTGCCACCAATAATATCTTTCATGTACTTGTCATCAACTTCTGGTTCTTCATTTTTAGAATCTTTCTCAGTTTTATCATCGTTATATGATTTTTTAGTCTTTGAAAGATCATCCAGCCATTCCCATCCATCTATTTTGAGTTTTTTAGCATATTTCAATACCTTAGGAGCTTTTTGAATAACACCTTCTACCAGTGCTAATAGGGCACCACCACGTAAATTGTTAGTTTCTACTCTTTCCAAGTCCCGGTGTGAAACTTCAACTTGATCTGTGGGTTCACCTGTTACTTCCACCGGTATGTTCTGGGCTGCTGCTCGTACTTCATCTGGTGAAGGAGAATATTGAAGATTTGTCACTTCAGATTCGTATAGTTCAGCTTCCTCAACGTAACGTTCAATTTCGCTTTCAATCGGCTTGTAAGGATTTAAATCCATGTTAATCCTTATATAATCCGCAATTAATACTGCAAGTGCAGATGCGGTTCCCCCTGCACTACGAATAGGTCCTGTAAAATAAACTGCCAAATACCATGTTTGGTCGAAGTTTCTTTTAATTGCAATTCGATCTATTCCTTCTAATGGTGCAGCCACAACTCCCTCAGTTAAAATGGATAATGCAGTTCGTATAGCCTGATCTGCAGCGGCTTCCATAATTTTATACTGATCTTTGTTTCCAGGGTCGGCCTTCGTCACTTGATCCGAGGTAACAATCTCTTTAGCCACATGAAAAGCTACTTCTTCCCGTGACATTTCCTCTTCTAGTTCTTTGATGTGTGTTGCTATTCCTGGAGGACCAACTAACCCTTCAACACGTTCTGCAAGGTTTTTTGCCAATGGAATTTCTGGTTCAGTTTCTATATCCAGACCTCTCTTCCTAGCTTCCCTTGCTACATCATAAGCCCGTTTAGTTTCCTTTTCTAAGCTTTCAAAGTATCCCATAATAATTCCCTATTATTTTGTTTATTCTAAAACAATTAAACCAATATTAAGTCATTAAACCTAGTTATAACCCTAAAAATGGATTTAGATGATGTTTAAAGCCCGTCTTTGGTGAACACGACTTATCATTACTAAATATTATTGTGTTGGAGGTAATTTATACTTTTTCAAAGACTTAAAAAAAAAATCATCCAACCTACTTATTTTTTAAAATCTCAATCACAGCATCACCACTACAAATATAAGGCGGTAGAAAGTAACATAAACATGAATAAAAATTTCATGAATATTACTCTTTAGAGAATTCATAAATGAATATAATCAAATAAATTTCGATATAACATTTATAAAGATTTCATGGTGATTTAATATGGCAAAGAAAGAAAAAAAATACCTCCCACCAAGTGGGGCGGGCTTGGTAAGATACTTTGAAGAGGAAACCAAAGGACCAAAACTCAGCCCAGAACAAGTTGTTATCATGAGCATTATTCTGGCTGTTTTATGCATTGCTCTACAGTTTTCCTGATTCTAAATAACCCCTATTTACTTTATTTTTAACTGTAAATCTTTTGTTTGAAGAGTGAATTTAGTAATTACTATCCCAATTTGAAGTTTTTAGTTATATGGTATGAAAATTAGAGTTACTATCTTGATAATTAAATGAAAATAAGGAGTTTGACCATGGCTATCCACCCTATAGAATTTCGTTACGGAACCCCAGAAATGAAAAAAATCTGGGATGCAGAAAATAAACTTCAAAAAATGCTGGAAGTTGAGGCTGCCCTTGCAGAAGCCGAATCCCAGTTGAAATTAATACCCAAAGAAGCTGCAGAAGAAATAAAAAATAAAGCAAACACCCAATACGTTACCAAACAAAGGGTGGATGAAATTGAAAGGGAAACTAACCATGACATTGCCTCAATTGTTAAAGCATTAGCTGAAGTGTGTGAAGGAAATGCTGGGGAATATGTACACTTCGGTGCCACGTCAAACGACATCATTGACAGCTCCCAGTCATTATTGCTTAAGGAATCCATTGAAATAATACAAGAAAAGGTGAAACGTCTGGCCAAGATCATCCTGAAACTCGCCAATGATCATAAGAAAACAGTTTGCATTGGCAGAACCCATGGACAACACGCCCTCCCCACCACTTATGGAATGAAATTCGCAATTTGGGCAGATGAACTACACCGACAGTATGATCGGCTAGAAGAATGCAAAGGAAGACTTTGCGTAGGCATGATGACTGGTGCGGTAGGAACCAGTGCCGCATTAGGTGAAGATGGATTAAACGTACACCAAAAAGTGTCAGAAGTCCTGGGACTTCCACCAGTTCTAATATCCAACCAAGTGGTGCAAAGAGATAACCATGCAGAATATATTATGATTTTGGCCAATTTGGCCAGTACTTTGGATAAAATAGCTCTGGAAATAAGGAATCTGCAGAGAACAGAAATTCGGGAGTTGGGAGAAAGTTTTGACCCTGAAAAGCAAGTTGGATCCAGCACAATGCCCCATAAGATGAATCCCATAACTGCAGAGAGGATATGTGGTGTTTCAAGAGTAGTCAGAGCCTACACTTCGCCAGCTCTTCAGAACAATTCATTATGGCATGAAAGAGACCTAACCAACTCTTCCTCTGAACGAATAATGCTACCCGAGTCATCAATACTTACTGACTACATCCTGAATTTGACCATCAAACTCATGGAAAAACTGGTTTTTTACCCGGAAAACATAGAAAAAAATCTCAACCTTACAGGTGGACTCATCATGGCTGAACGTTTCATGGCTGAACTCACCCGAAGAGGCATGGGAAGACAAACTGCCTACGCCTTGGTAAGAAAGTGTGCAATAGAAGCAAACAAACAGGGTATCAGCTTAAAAGATGTTATACTTCGACAGACAGAGATCCATGATTATCTAAACCCTGATGAGGTGGATGAAATTATGGACCCCCATACCTATCTGGGATCTTCTGTTCAGATGGTTGAGAATGTTCTGAATGAATCTGAAAGATGGTTTGAAACAATCTAATCAATTTTTTTTTTTGTGAGTCCATTTTTTTAGTTAATTTCCATTTTTATTATTTTATTTGAAGATGTTTCATAGTTTAGATCCTATTTTTTTAAAGGTTTTATCTGGGAGTAAATTATACTTTATTTAGTTATATTGTAGTTTCTTTGTGGTTAAGGGGGAGGATCGTGTTGGTCGGACTTGGTTGGTCTTAGGCGTGTCACGGATTTTATTCCAGAGAATCATATCTGTTATTTTATCACTAACCTGGTGGAAGAATATGATTTAAAAAAATAATTGACTGAGAATACAGGCATGCTAGAGGGCAAAGCTGTTTATTCTCATAAAATGTTGCTTCATATAGTAATAATGGCCCCTATTGGCGGTGCGTTCTCTTCTTGATGTGTTAGACAGTTTTGCAGGAGAAAATAGGGTTTATATGTATCTTTCCAGGAATAATTAAATTTCATTTAGGAAACAACCACAAAATAAAAAAAGGAAAAAAAGAAAATGGGGGTTTTTTTAGTGTTTTTTGGGGGTTATTAGTCCTCCGAGTATCATTAGAATAGCGAGTACTATTCCAATGAATGGTGCTCCAGTTTTTTGCATTCCCACAGTCTGAGCATGCACAGTTTCGGATGGTTCTCCGGCAGCTTGGACATTTACAGTCACAGTTTGGATGTTGCTTTCAATGTTGGGATCATAGGTGTCTGTTGTGAGTGTGGGTCGGAATATGAAACTACCCACATCTAAAGCTCTCACACGAACCCAAGCATAAGGATCACCAACAACCACATCACCTAAACTCCATGTAATCGTCCTAGTAGCAGGATCATAGCGTGCTGTTCCCTGATCGACTTCTACACCAACAAATTCCACACCACTTGGTAATGGTAAGGTAAATACCACATTTTCAGCAGTATTTGGTCCCCTATTACCTAATTTAAAGGTAATAGTGAAAATTTCACCCAACAAAGGATTATTTTTACTAGACCAACTGTTGATATACAGATCAGCCACAGAATTAACCACAATACTCGCTGATGCAGATTGAGATTCCTGGTTCAGCTCATCTTGTGTTTCAGTAACTGTGTTTGTAAGAGTGGTTCCAGCCATAGTAGTTGTGATTAATCCACTGATAGACAAGGTTGCACTGTCACCATTATTGAGTGTTCCCACACTCCAAGTACTGGTTATTGGGTTCCATGATCCCACAGAAGGAGTCACAATCCAACCTGTAGGAACATCTATATCAGTAACTGCCACGTTGTGAGCAGCATTTGGCCCATCATTATGCAGAGAAACAGTAAAAATACCTGTATCACCCACATTCAAAGGACCATTACCAGTCTTAGAAACAATCACATTCGCCAGAGGATTAACTGTGATGCTAGCTGTTGCAGTTTGAGTTTCCTGGCTCTGTTCATCCTGAGTTTCAGTAACTGTGTTGGTGAGAGTAGTGCCAGCCATTGCAGTGGCAACCAGTCCACTAATAGTTAGGGTTGCACTGTCACCATTATTGAGTGTTCCCACACTCCAAGTACTGGTTATTGGGTTCCATGAACCCATAGAAGGAGTCACAATCCAACCTGTAGGAACATCTATATCAGTAACTGCCACGTTGTGAGCAGCATTTGGCCCATTATTATGCAGAGAAACAGTAAAAATACCTGTATCACCCACATTCAAAGGACCATTACCAGTCTTAGAAACAATCACATTCGCCCGATCCACTGTTCTAAACTTAGCCACAAAAGCATCTTCGTAACCTCCTGCATGGCTGGTTTGGTATGCACCAAGTGTTGTTGGGAAATTCGTGGAATAGGTTTCTCCGGTGATGTAAGCATTACCATCACCATCCACAGCAACACCATAACCATAGTCATAGTCGGTTCCTCCGAGATAGGTAGAATAAACCAGTCCAGTTCCACTAGGATTCAACTTAGACACAAAAACATCCCAACCTCCTGCATAGCTGGTTTGGTATGCATCAGACGTGGTAGGGAAATTCGTTGAATAGGTGTATCCGGTGATGTAAGCATTTCCATCCCCATCCACAGCAACACCAGAACCATAGTCATAATTGTTTCCTCCGAGATAGGTAGAGTAAACCAGTCCAGTGCCAGTAGGATTCAATTTAGACACAAAAGCATCATAACCTCCTGCATAGATGGTTTGGTATGCATCAGACGTTGTAGGGAAATTCGTTGAATAGGTGGATCCGGTGATGTAAGCATTTCCATCACCATCCACAGCAACACCATAACCATACTCATAGTCGGTTCCTCCGAGATAGG
>DUPR01000030.1 GCA_012838205.1 Methanobacterium sp. | reverse complement strand
TGAATCAAGAGATTTAGATGAAGAAACAAAGAAAAAATTCAAATACGGTGATCTTTACAAAATGCATACATATAAAGATGCTATTTTAAAGACTGAGGGGGCTTATGTTTTATATCCTGGAGATGATCGAAAAATCTTCGAAGTTAATGAAAATGAACCAATACCATCAGTAGGTGCATTTCCACTTACTCCTGGGAAAAACGGTTTAGAAGAAGAAGAGTTAACATTATTCTTAAAAGCAGTTATTAAGAACATAATAAACCGATACTAATCTTATGAGTAACATCCTGATTATGTCTATGTTTACAGATTCTTAATTATTAGATTATTTATTATGTGATTTTAGTAATCTGAATTGATCTATTTTCAATTTTTTTTTTTGCGGTCCTGAAATTTCTTTTTTTCTACTAGAATTTTGGTATAAAATAGTGATTATTACAAAATCAATAAAAAGGATTATATATTATTAACATACTAATAGGTATTATACAATATTTGTAAAAAAATGTTGTATAAAAAAAACAAAAGGAGAATTGAAAAAATGGAAAGAATATGCGTGACATTGCCACCAGAGCTAGTAAACGAATTAGATGCAATTTTGAAAGAAAACGGATATCATTCGAGAACTACTGGAATTCAAGAAGCTATTGAAGACTACATATATAAATTAAAAAGCTAATCATCTTTTTTTAATGATTCTTTCGCGATAAAAATCCGATAAATATTCTCAAAAAGAGAGCATATCACTTTTTCTGGATTTAATCCATTTACTTCTTTTTTTTATCCCTAATTAGTTTATATTCCAATATTTAATTAACACAAATTAGTACTATTCAACATACGCTTTTATATTAGTAGAATCATATTATGTTGTATGAAACTATTACAAATACGATCGGATATTAGCAGTGGGCAGAATTTGATGTTCTATGATAAAAATGTGTATGAATGTTATAGGAGGTTGAGAAATGATTTCATCTGTGTCTTTTATCATGATCCTTTACCTATAAAGTTGCGATTAGTAGATGCAACCAAGGTCATAACTGGTCAAACTAAGACTTTTTTAAACCGACTCGCGGTTCCTGAACTTACCCAATTACTGGTAGAAAAGTTACAATCAAAAACACTGATCATACTTTTCAATAATTTTGAAAGATTAACTGATAGGTCCATACAAGTCTACAAGCAACTCAACAGTCAGCCTAACATTCATTTTATTTGCAGTTTTTACTTTGATCGAACCTTTAATCCGGAAGTTTTTTCTTTTTTCAAAACCTTCAAACTGGTTAATAAGGATGATTACGAACTGAAAAATAGAAATGAAATCGACATTTCCTACGTGGTTTATGCTGGAATAAGCATCTATTGCTTTTTAATCTACTTAAAAACCGGATTTTCTTTAGCATCAGCAACTCTGGTTATTGGTGCAGCATGGTTTGCCTTAATAATCTTCCGAACTTTAATCTATGCCGGGGGTAGATTATGAGATTTTACACACACATTGCCGGTGCACTCTTATTATACGTAACATTTGCCTATTTAACCGATTATAGCAACCTGTTTTTTGGAATTTTTTTTGCCTGCTGGTTTTCAGTCTTTCCGGATTTAATGGACAAATTAACTGGAAAACATAGGGGTTATGGTCATTCAATTTTCTGGCTGGTTCCCTTCACATTGGTGGGATTTTTGAATTTAGGAATAGCATCTGCTATGATAATTGGATTCATATCCCATATCTTCCTGGATGTCTTAACCACCCATGGGTGTCCCTTACTATATCCACTTCGAACTAAGGATTTTGTCTGTTTTAATAAAAAACGCAGAATTAAAACAGGCACGAACCAAGAAAAATCAGCCTTAACCTTCATATTATTTCTAGTAATTCCCTTCCTAATCCTGGCCTTATTTACTGATATTGGTTATTGGAACAATCCCCCTGAACAAAGTCTAGCATTTGCATCCCCATCTAACGCAATTAGTGATCCTCTCAATAGTAATGCTGTTAAAAATAATTTCAATCTCAACTTTGAGGTAGATGATGATACTAATAAAAATATCACCGTTAAAAAGGTAGATGAGAATACAACCACCATATCCATCACTGATGTTTGACAATATCAAGATTAAATATGCCAATATTAAGACAAGTAGTACTGTTAATAAGTATTCAACTTTTAGCACTGCCAAAAAATTCTTTAAAATTATAGTGTACGGGATTATTTAATATCGGGGACGGGAGGGGTCTGTTTTAGGTGAAGTTTTCCAAGTCGTAAATTTCTTTGATTTCGTTTTTGGTCAGAGAATATTAATATTCTACCGAAACTTTGAAAGAATACATTACTAATGTTTCGTCTTGGATGATGAACTAGCCTTTACCCTCCCTATTATACAAACGAAAATGTGGTTATGGGAATATGAATCACATCACCTTCACGGGTAATCTTTTGAGTTGCATTGGACACCATAATACCGTACTGGGAATTATATTTATTAATTGCCTTTTTTATTTGCCTTTTATCTTTATTTCCAATTCCCACTTCAACGGGTATGATTTTGCCTGTGATATCACTTAATAAAAAATCAACACCCTCCTTTTCAGGGGCATAAAATATTCCATGCGGTTTGTTCATAGTTTTTTTGAGTCTGAAAAAGTAGGAAGCCACCATGTTTTCTGCGAGTTCACCTAAAAATTCCCTCTTTTTAGAGTTATATTTACCCAATTCAAAGTTTATACTGGTTTTTATTGATGGAGATAAAAAATAGTACTTCCAAGCCTTTCTTACCTGTGTTCTCCCACTTCCAGAAAATGGTTTAATATGAAATATCAAATGAGTTTT
>DUPR01000029.1 GCA_012838205.1 Methanobacterium sp. | reverse complement strand
GGATATGATAATTATTTCATGAATGAATGACGTTTTCATGAATGAAATTAAAATTTAAAAAGTTATAACTATAGAAACACATCTCAGCCATTTTTACTGGTGGATTAATACCGCTATTGAATATCAAATTTCATGTACTCACTTTAAAAATAAAATAACATGGTTGAGGATTAAGATACTGAATTTTAACTTTTTCAACTGAAGTACCTTTAGGATATGCTGTTAAATATGTGTTGAAAGCTTCTTCAGCATTTCCATTGGAAAAAACGTGTAACCACAATATACAAGTACTTTTATTTACAACACAATCAGCGATAACCTCATTCACTAGAATTGGTTGGTTACAAAAATGATTAGTATCTATAATACGATTTTCCGGGGAATCAATAATCCAAACTGCTGAATTATCAGTTACATAACCTGGATCAGTCATCAAATAAAAATCTCTGGAATTTAACATATTTTGAGTTACTTTGAAAGGATAACAAATCCAACCAGATTTTTTATTAGGATAATCAACCCCCATATGGCTGTGATTTCCAGTTATATCTTGATGTGGGCATATATATCCTCCCTGTTTCGATTGTGGTAAATTGGAATTACACTTCATTGAATTCATAAAAACTATGATACTGCTATTACAGAAATTACAAAGAACCGTTCGGTTAATTACTACTATATCTGATTTTGATGTGCTTATTTTACCCATTGTAACAGGTTCTATAGATGAATCCACAGGACAAATAGTCAAACTAGAATCACAATATGTAGGTAGTACTCTGCCCTTCATTAATTCATCATAATTTTCCTTAAGACAGTTTATTTTCTGTAAACTTAGAGTTTTTTGAGTCACTCCCTTATTAAATTGATCTACATCAGCTAATCCCGGAGTTACACCGTCAAAAGTTCTTAGTTCTTCCCAATTTTGAGGTTCACCTGGATTTTTTATCATCATATCCACAGCACCAGTTGTTATCCTATCTACAGAATTTGCATAATAATAATCTTGGATTTTCGAACCAACATTATCCATTGCATCTGCAGAAACACCTAAAACTACGGTTATAATAATTAATGCCATCATCAAATCCGTAGAAAACACCATCCCCCTTTTTTCTTCCATTACAATATAATCAAACATACTATCACTGAAAAATTGATGATTTTATCCTCCATGTGGTGGCAACCCATACTTTTTCCTATGGGAATTATCTAAAAAAATGTAAAAATAATGTGATTCATCAAAGGAATACACGATTAAATGACCATAATAAGCTCCAAAACTTGTCTCATTAAAAATAACATGGTCCACAGAGCTAATTCCCAATTTAGATGAATTATTTGAGGGAGTAATGTTAACAGATGGAGCAGGTAAGATAAATGTTTCGAAACCATAATGCGGGCAGACACCACGCCCCTCTAATCTACAGAAAAAACATGCCCCGTCATTACTTTCATGATAAAAACCATTATCAATACAATTTTTTAGATTAACAAAATCAGAAGTACTCCCATGAAGTTCATATGGATCATAAGGACATTTTTTTATAAACAGAGGAGATATGGCGTTTTCATAAGCTTGTGAATTGTTGAATCCACTTGACTTCAAATACTCAGATAGGCTTGATCCATACATTATTTTATCTTTACCAATAGTTGCTCCTCCATATTTTTTGCACTTTAAAAAGGGCAATGGATCCATAATTGGAAAAGACTCATTGATAAGAGATATTTTCTGGATTAAATTAACTGAATGTTTAATTTCATCTTTTTGCACATTAATTATTGATTTGATTTCTATCTGAAATGGATCTTGACTATTATCTACATCCAATACATCACAATGAACGTCTATTTGGTCATGATTATATTTTAAAGACCAAACATTGATTCTATCCTGTATTTCATTCTTAATTTCCTCTCGACTGTTTGATAGAGGATTTCCAGATTTTATAACCTCTTCTGATTTATCTTTTAGCACTTCCCGGCCTATTTTAGGTATTTGAGATTGTAAATCTTTAGACACCCCTGAAACGTCATCTGATACTAAAATAGTTTCTTGAAAGCTTGTGAAACCAACTGACATGTTTATAAATATTATAATGAGTAAAAAAGCAGGGATAACAAGTAAAAATGAAGTTAAGCTCATTACATATCCGTGGTTATTCATTTTTTTACCTAATTTAATTATTAATAGGGAACTAAAAATATTATGAATTTAAATTTTTTTATTATTTAATAAAAATAATTAGAAATGTAATACTATATAAAGTTATTTCTATGCCCAAATCTGTTATTTGAAACTATCCAAACATCAAATAAAACAAAAATTTACCAATACCACAAGTAATCGTAAAACATATAAAAACATCATAATTATATAAAGCATGATACGAATTAATTATCCAATCTCTATGTGCAAATTTATATTTTGTAAATAACCAAAACATAATCAAATCTTAGCGAGGTTAATAATGAAAGATATTGTAAGAGGATGGCGTCATATTCCACAACGCTACAATCTCATTGGATCAAAGTGTTTACAATGTGGAGAAGTTTTTTTCCCCATGAGAGTTATTTGCCCTAAATGCAGAAGAAAAGGGAAATTAGAAGATATTAAATTTAATGGAAATGGAAAAATACATAGTTATTCAGTTATACACACACCTACAGATGAATTTAAGAATATATCCCCCTATCCTGTAGCAATAATTGAGTTAGACGAAGGTGCAAAAATTACCAGTCAGATTGTGGACTGTGACACTGAAGATATTGAAATAGGTCAAGAAGTAGAGTTAGTATTCAGGAAAATTAGAGCAGAAAGTGATGAAGGAGTTATTTCCTATGGTTACAAATTCAAACACAAAAAATAAAGTAGGCGTTATATTGGTGGGTCATGGCAGCAGATTGCCCTATGGAAAGGATGTTCTCAGCAAGTTAGCTACAATTTACAAGGAGCAAACTGAATATCCTGTGGAAATCGGTTTTATGAATATGAACAAACCCTCCATCCCCTCTTCAATTAACAAATTGGCCCAAATGGGTGTGGAAAAAATTGTGGTCACCCCTGTCTTTTTAGCTCCGGGAGTTCACACCAGACATGACATACCACACATCCTCGGATTACATAATGGAGATGAAACCCATGAACACAGCCATGACCACCATCATGGTCATAGCCATGACCACGATGAAGATGAAGAAATAATTTTCCAAGGTGAGATTGTTTACACTGAACCTTTGGGTGCAGACCCGAAAATCGCTGCCATAATAAAAGACAGGGTGGATAATGCCCTTTAACTATTATGTCTTCTAAAAAATCAACCTCACATGAACCTTCCATAGTATCCGATATTGGTGAAAAAAAACTTATTAAACGACTCCTTTCAATGAGTCGTATCCTTCAACCTTATTCTCCTTTTTTTGATGAAAATTATTTTAAAAGTCTTAGTGATGATGCCGCACTACTGGATATTGGTGATGAATATTTAGTGATAACATCTGACCTTTTACTTGAGTCCTCCCACTTCCCAACTGAAATGAGTTCATTTCAAAAGGGCATGAAAGTAGTAACTGTAAATGTGAGTGATTTAGCTGCAATGGGTGCAAAACCCATTGGTTTTGTATTATCTCTAGGATTGCCTCAGGACCTCCCTCTTGAAAAGTTTGATGAAATCATGAAAGGAGTTCTTGAGGGGTGTCACACCTATAAAATGGGCCTCATGGGTGGTGATACCAACCAATCAGAGGAATTGATTCTCAGCGGAACATGTTTGGGAGTTGTTGATAAAAAAAAAGTGTTGATGAAAGAAGGCGCAGCCCCTGGTGATGTGGTGGCAGTCACAGGCCCCTTGGGTGTAGCTGCAGCCGGATTTGAATGTTTATTTGCCCCACCACCAGCACAAAAATCCCTTAAAAAACAAATCCTCCCTTCTACATTAAAAATTGTTGTCAAACATGCCCTTGAACCACTTGCTAAGTTAAAAGAGGGAATTATCTTGGCAAAAAAGGGCATTGCCTCTGCAGCCACCGACATAACTGATGGTTTAGCCAGTGAAATCGATGAAATAATAGAAGCATCCCCCCATAATATAGGAGTAACACTTTTTGAGACAATGATCCCCCTGATTCCCGAGGTTGAAGAAGTTGCAACTGTGTTGGATAGAAATCCCCTTGATTTCGCACTTTATTATGGTGAAGATTTTGAACTCCTTTTAACCATCCGTGAAGATCTATATGAAAAGTTTAAAGAGGATTTAGGACTTATTAAGGTTGGAGTAGTGACCAGTTCTGGGAAGATGGAAATAATTGATAAAGAGGGTAAAACAAATATTCTAATGAAAAATGGATATGAACACTTTAAATAGATCTGGTCAACTAATGATAACATCTTTATCTCTCAATTTTTAATAATGCTTTAAATTCAAAATTATTTCCAAAAAGGGGTGGAGGTTTTTACCTTGAAAAAGGAAGCTATGCTTTATGAAAAGCTTAATGATGCTTTGAACTGTCATGTGTGTAACCGTAAATGTATTATATCCAATGGCAAAACTGGTTTTTGTAAAATGCGAGAGAATGATAATGGAATTTTGTACAGCAAAAATTATGCTTCTGCATCCTCCATTGCTGTAGACCCAATTGAAAAAAAACCTCTATTCCATTTTTATCCAGGCAGCCTTTCATTAAGTCTGGGAAGTATTGGATGTAATTTTAGATGCGCCTACTGTCAGAATTGGGCAATATCTCAGACTTATTTAGATGAAGTGGGCATCAGGAATATTCTTCCAGAAAAAGCAATTAGGTTAACCCAAGAAAATCACTGCAAGTCTATTTCTTGGACTTACAATGAACCTACAATGTGGTTTGAATACACTTATGATTCTGCTAAACTTGCTCAGAAAAAAGATTTGAAGACTGTATATGTCACCAATGGTTATATGAGTGATGAAACCTTGGATCTGATTGCTCCTTACTTGGACGCCGCCAATGTGGATTTGAAAAGTATGTCTGATAAGTTTTACCAGGAACTCTGTCAGGCCCGTGTAGAACCAGTCTTGGAAAATATCCGGACAATGCATGAAAAAGGTATTCACATTGAAATAACCAATCTGGTGATACCCGGTCATAATGATTCAGAGGAAGACTTAAAATCTCTAGTGGAATTTGTGGCTGATGTGGATATTGGGATTCCATTACATTTCACTAGATTTTATCCTCATTACAAAATGAACAAGTTATCTCCTACCCCTGTAGAAACTCTTGAAAAAGCCCAGAAAATGGCAATGGATGCAGGGATTAAATATGTTTATGTGGGGAATGTGCCGGGCAGTAATGGAGAAAACACTAATTGTCCAGAATGCAAAGAACTACTTATAGAAAGAGATGGCTTTCACATAGTAAACAACAAACTTAAAAAAGATAAATGCCCTGAATGTGGGGCTAAGATTGACATTGTAATTTAAAAAGATGTTGGAATAGCATTTGTTGATTGGTTTGGAAATTAAATACTCGTTAGTAGACTTATTCTGAAAAGCTAACACGTTCAAATTTATCCAATTGATCTAGAGGTTTAGTTGCATCCACTCCCATTTTAGTAGTGGTTCCATCTGATTTTGCACAGGGATCCAAAGAAGATCCTCGGGATCCAGGGACTATTAAAATGTCTTCATCACCCCGAACCCGGGTGGCAATTGCATACTCCACATCTTCAGCATCAAAAAGGTTTATATCCTCATCTACAACTACACAATGTTTAAGTGAAGGATGGGCAGCTAATGCAGCCATCATAACGTTTTTAGCGTCTCCTTGGGTCTGTTTCTGAATTGAAATTACAGCGTGGAGCCAGCAACATCCACCTTCAGTAAGAGCTACATTCTTAACTGTTGGTACTGTGTTTTGAACTGCATTAAATATTCGAGGTTCCTGTGGAAGGCCTTGTAAGAGCTTGTGCTCGAAACCAGCAGGCATTATGGCATGGTATATGGAATCTTCTTTGTAGTGCATCTTATCTAATTCAATTATTGGTTCCTGACGCACAACATCATAAGTGTCTGTTAGGTCTACAAATGGCCCCTCTTCTGCTCTTTCATGAGGTAACATCCTACCTTCAAGTAAAATTTCACACTCAGGAACTTCAATATCAACATTTTCGCATTTTACGAGATTCATTCCACCTTGATGGAAGTTATTTGCCACTTCCAATTCATCCACATTAATAGGCACCGAAATAGTGGTGGCCAGCAAAGTAGCAGGATGCATTCCAATGGCAATGGCCAGTTCTAAAGGTTCATCCAGTTCTTCTGCTCTTTTATGATAAGTATAAAGATGGCGAGGTACTATCCGTGCGGTGAGTCTATCTTTCCCTAGTAGGAGCATGCGATGAATGGATGCATTGCGTACTCCTGTATCAGGATCTTTGGCAACTATCACCCCTGAAGTGATATAGGGGCCTCCGTCACGTTGATAATGAGTTAAGATAGGGAGTTTATTAAGATTTGGCTGTTCTGAAATATGAAAAATGTCTTGAACACTCCTTTGATCATGTATAGGGACAGGGTTTTTGGTTGCATCCATTATTTTTTTGGTTATTCCAACTACATCAGTATTTAAAGCCTTGGCGATCTTTTCACGAGTATTGCAAATCCCAGCTATTACTTTAATGTCTGATTCCTTGATGTTTTCCAATAAGATAACATCTCTAGGATATTTACGTAAAATTCCTGCAGCTTCAAGGTTAGTTGAGACCTCATCACTAATTTCTATGAAATTAAAATCATCTTTAATTGTTTTTAAGAAGTTTTGCATGAATTCACCACTAGTTATTATAATTAATCATGTAAACTCTGTTTATTCCTGAATTGTATAAAATATTGGTGTTTGCAGCGAATGACAATCAGTTATGCATACTATATTTATTTCTTTTCTTTAATTTTATTATTTCTAAAGGTTCATGATTTTGGATTGTTGAATGGATATGTTTAACATGTGCCTTGTATTTAGTGTATCCTACGATTATTTTACGAAAATTAAATCTTAATTCGAATTCAGGTAATATAGAGGGCGAATGAAAAAAATATACGCATATGTTGGAGAATCTATCTTTTACAATTTATATTGCCTTTAAACCTCTTAAGTTCTTTTTTAATCAGATCATCACCAATGCTAAGAATTTCAGCGGCTAAAATTGCTGCATTTCCCCCTGAATCTATACCCAGAGTAGCGACTGGCACTCCCGGAGGCATGTTTACCATGGATAGAAGGGCATCAAATCCTCCCATTTTTATTGAGCATGGCACCCCTATAACTGGTTTTTCAGTGAAAGCGACCACCGCTCCAGTTACATGGGCAGAAAGTCCAGATATGGCAATAAATAGTAAGGCATTTTTATTTCTTTTTAGGAAATTCTCAAATTTATCAGGAGATCTGACTGGTGATATCACTGCAGAATCATATCTAATTCTCAACTTATCAAGAAACATTGTGGTCTTTTTGGCCACCTTAATGTCACTGTAACTCCCTGAAATTACGGCTATTTGGGGTGAACGAGAGTTTTCAAAAATTTCACCAGGATGAGTGGTGATTTGGCTTTCATCTGTTAAATTCAAGTTATCAGTTTCATTATATGGTAATTTTTCCCCTACCCCTGATACTTGTTGGTTTGGAGAATAATATTCACCTTCAATATCTGGAAAAAGAGTTTCTTCATCTTCGGCTATTTTTGAGTAAAAATCGTGTCTAAACAATGATAATCTTTTTCTTATACTGGCATTTTGGATCCCTATAATTTGAGCAGCCAGTATTGCTGCATTATCTCCTCGATCAATCCCTACTGTAGCAACAGGAGCACCTAAAGGCATTTGGACAGAAGCAAAAAGTGCGTCTAGTCCAGCAACTTTTACCTCTACTGGCACCCCAATCACTGGTTTATGAGTCATTCCAGCTATAATACCTGGAAGATGGGCTGATAACCCTGCGATACCAATGAAAACATCAACACCATTTTTGGTTGAAGTGAAAACAATCTTTTTTACTTTTTCATGGGTTCTGTGAGCAGAAGCCACGCGCAAATCATAATATATCCCTAACTTTTCCAATATGGCTATGGCTTTTTCTGCAATTTTAAAATCAGATGAACTGCCAAGTATTATCATAACCTTAGGTTCCATTATTAACCTCTTTTTTAGTATCATGAATAATTCGAATCGAGTATTTAAATCTGGCTGAAAACCATTATACATAATAATTTATTCTTAAAACGGATTATATACTTTTGTAAATTGACCATTTTTAAATGAAACATCATTTTCTATAAAATCTTATATTAAGTCAGTATAGTATAACATGTAAGGTAAAAAATGAGGTGTAATTTAAGTGTCTTGGATTATCCTATTAATTGTCATGATCATTTCTTCTGTTAAAACGATGAGTTCAAAAAACTCCATGACCGTTTCTGTCATAATACCCGCTTACAATGAAGAAAAAACAGTGGCTAACGTTATCAAAACCGTTAAATCTCTTAATTACATTGATGAAATCATTGTGGTAAATGATGGTTCAGTAGATAGCACTGAACAAACTGCTAAAGAGGCAGGAGCAACCGTGCTGAGTCATACCAAAAATAGAGGGAAAGGTGCTGCCATTAAAACCGGTTTCAAAAACTCGAAGGGAGACATTGTACTGTTTCTAGATGCTGACCTCCAGGAATTAGTTCCTAACCAAGTAGATAAAATGATTAGACCCATTTTAAATGGAGAAACAGACGTCATCAAAACTAAATTTAAAAGAGAAGCAGGAAGAGTGACCGAATTAACAGCAAAACCTTTATTAAACTTTTTTTTCCCAGAAATCAAATTTGAACAACCACTTAGCGGCCAATTCGCTGCTAAAAGGTCTTTCCTCAAAAGCATCCAATTGGAGGATGATTATGGTGTAGATGTGGGAATAGTGTTAGACGCAGACGTGATGGGAGTTCGGGTTAAAGAAGTAGATATTGGGAATATAAGTCATACCATGTCCTCACTATACGAACTTAACATCGTAGCTACCGAAGTGGTGCGAACCATTGTGGACCGGGCTAACAGTTATGGTAGAATCACCATGATCGACTCCTTAGGAAAATCAATTAGAATGGGAGTTTTAGGGCTCTCACTGACCACATTAGGATTTTTCTTTGTATTTTTCATCAGAATTCGCCCTTCATACGTGGCTCTCTACTTAGGGTTTGCCATAATCATTGTTGGAATTATTATAGCCATTTATTATGTGATTAAGATTATTCGAGCGTCTATAAAGACCATTTTAAGGCCTGATTCTAAGTCTCGAAACTTTAAATCATTTTTTTATATGCATTCCCCTCTGATAGTTTCGGCGTTGATCATGTTCGCAGTACTTTTTACCATGTTGGGTTCAGTTCATGTGGATGAGGGGAAAATATCAATTGAACCCGCAGCCCGTAATGTAATTTTTTGGAAACAACCTGTAGAAAATCAAACTTTTGACATCAGAGGACCCTACACTGTGGACAGTGCTATTGAAAACGAAAGTTCAATTATCAGAATGCCTGAAGATGCTCTGAAAACATTAGGATTAAATTATGGAGATAATATAATAATAAATCAACAAGGTTATCTTCTAAATCAGACGATTCCAGGTGAAGAAAGTATAATGCGGATACCATATAATGCCCGGAATACCTTGGGATTGAATGTACGTGACGTTATAAGTGATTCTGAACTTCGGAATTTCTTTAAAAATCTTTATGCTGAGAAAAAACTTTCTTTAAGCACATCAAACATAACCATAACCGAAGGAAGGATAATAAAAACCACCGCCGATGATGCTAAAATCATCGACATATACCTTAATGACAAAAAAGTGGGTAGCACAACTGGTGTGTTGAAAGAAGGAGCATACAGGATATATTTAGACGGTTATCTATACAAAACAATTTATATCGATGCAAACCAGTCCCAAAATACTTTCTTTGTGACAAAAGGGGAAAATGTGGTTAAAATTCAAGTTAAAGGAAACGCTAAATCAAATAATCAGTTCCCAACTTCGAATCATGGAATATTATTCTATTTAAACTTTCCCTGAAATATTTTAATTTAAATTTCAACATTTCTTTTGAAAACACGTGAAAAGTAATATTAATAATAGACCTTAACTGCCTCATCAATATCATTATAAACGCCTAATGCAGCTAGAGCTCCAATTTTACCTTGACTGCCAGTTACTTCTACCAGTTTAACACCTACAGATTCAGCAACCTTTTCAGCTTCTTCAACTGTGATCATAGACTTTTTAGCTGCTTCAGCATAAGAACGAAGTTTTTCAGGGATTTTTATTCCTTGAATGACTGCAATTGCAGTTTTATCAGACAAAGTATCTTTTTTTAACAGATTTACAACTTCTTTAACTAATTTTTCTTTTTCATCAGGTTTTATTGCGAATACTAAAGCTATTGCCACACAATTCTGAGTTTTATTGGGATTATGTGGGTAAAGCTGCACAGTGATGTGATCTAAATATTGATAACCACGTTTAGCGAGTTCAGCCCCTACATTGTGAGCAAGAGTCCATGTTGCCCCTTCATCTTTGGTATCTGTATCATCTATGCCAATTACTACTTTTTGAAGGCGTGGTGTTACAACAGTGGCCCTACCAATCTTGGATCCTCCCCCTATATCCTGAAGTTCTACTCTTTTAACTCCTTCTGCCATCCCTCTACACATGGCAGCTCCCACTCCCGCACCAGCAAGGCCAGCATGAACTACTTTAACTTCATCATTTTCCACTGACACCTCTTCAATTCCTGCTGCGTGTAAGCTGGGTTTGAGGCTTAAATTAGATTTTCCTGTTTTTACCAGAAATGTATGCTTGTTTCCATCTCTTTTAGCCTTTAAAACTATGTCACTGCTACGCTGGTACTGGTAAATCATCCACTGAGAACCACTGATACATGGATGGAATTCTACAATTTCAACCAAATCACCATCTACCATGGTAAGGACTTTATGGTACGGTGCAACCCAGGGGTCCTGGAATTTGTCTTTTAAATCTAGAGGGGTGAGTATTTCCATTCAATAACCTCATTTGTAGTCTTTTTTCATTTTAAAGCTAATTATGATTATAGTTTTAATTCATCTTAAATTAATTATTTTTTAATTTAATATTTTAAACTCCATGATAGTTGTAGATTTGGGAAAAAGTAACATAATGATATGTTCTTGGTGATAACAGACATTTATAAGTTATTATTTACTTTAAAAAATTTAAATTGAAGTATATGATAAATAATTTATTCTAAAGTACAATTTACACATGGAAAACAAGTAGATGATGATCAACAAACTAAAGAAATGTTGATTTTACTAATATTTTGAAATATGTATGGAAAATAGAAAAAAAGAGTTAAAAAGTAAAAACCAATTATTTTAAACGTTCCGTCATTTTCACTACGGCTTCCACAGCACGTTTGGCATATTCCACCCTTTGATGGGCCTCAAGACGAGTCATGCCCGGGCCGGTGATTCCCAATCCAACTGGTTTATCATATTCTAAGGCTAAATCAGCGATCTTACGAGAGGCATGCTGCACTACTATTTCATCGTGGTCAGTGGCACCTTCAATTACTGCTCCAAGAGTAACCACTGCATCAATATCGTCTTGTTCTAAGAGTTTTTTAATAGCCAGTGGCATGTCAAAAACTCCAGGAACGGTGATAACTTCTGTTATTTCAGATTCTAAAAATTTTGCATGTTCTTTTGCGAGTTCTAACATCATATGAGTTATATCATAATTAAATTCTGCAACTACAGCACCGATTCTTACTTTTACCATGATGATTCCTCCCATAATATTTCTATTATGTCAATTGAAAGTTATTTATTTTTAATTTCTTTTTATTTCTAATTAGATAAACTGAAATTAGATAATTCAACTATATAGCCAGTATAAATCCAGCTAATGTACTTAGAACGAAGATGGCTATGATGAAAATAACAATCCATTGCATTCTGGTCATTTTTTTAATCTCCTTTATGTTTCAATTAGTTTGGACACATCTTGAAGGGTTTCGCACAATATTTCTATTTCTTCTCTGGTATTATAATAATGTATGGATGCCCTAACTGTTCCACCCAATTGATAAGCCCCCATGTGCCTTAAAGATGGCATGGCACAGTGAAAACCACTTCTAACACAGATAGATTTAATTTCATCCAGTATTTTAGCCAAATCGTGAGGGTTTATATTATCTATATTGAAGGATACAATACCATAAATATTTTCTGGACTTCCATAAACATGAGCATTCTCAATATCTTGTATCTCCTGATACATTATTTTAGTCATTTTTTTACTATGTCTTTCGATTTTGGACATTCCAATCCTACCCACATAGTTTGTTGCCGAACCAAGACCAATATAACCAGCTATGTTTTGAGTCCCGGCTTCAAAACATGCTGGTGATTCTGTAAGTTCAAAATTTTTCTGTGTAACGTTTTCAACTGTGCTTCCCCCAAGGTTAAGGGGATTCAATTCTGCATAGGAATCCCTAGCATAATACAAAAAACCAGTTCCTACTGGGCCTAATAATCCTTTATGACCCGGAAATGCAACAAAATCAGCTTTTAATTTCTTTAAATCTATATTTATATGGCCTGCAGATTGAGCAGCGTCTACTAAATAAAATACATTCTGATCTTCTAATATTTTCGAGATTTCATTAACAGGTTGTACTGAGCCAATGGAATTATTAATATGAGTGATGGTCACCAGCCGAGTGTGATCATCCAATGTTTTTTCAACTTCGCCAGGATCAATAACCCCATTTTCATCAGCCTTAATTATTTTAATTTCTACACCCTGATCTTGGAGATTAAGCCATGGAACTAGGTTAGAATGGTGTTCCATATTAGATACTATAATTTTATCCCCTTTATTCCACTTTATCCCTCGAACTACTATGTTAATAGATTCTGTGGCGTTTTTAGTGAAAATTATCTCCTGCGGATCGGAATTCACGAATTTAGCAATTTTTTTCCTTGCCAGTTCCAATTCCTGGGTTGCCCTAATAGCCATTCTATAGGCTCCCCTTCCGGTGTTTGCATTATAATTGTAAAAATAATTGTTCATTGATTCTATTACAGGTTTTGGCGTGGGAGTGGTACTAGCAGCATCTAGATAAATAACCTTATCCAGAAGAGGCATGTCCCTTCTAACATCAGTTGTTTTCATAATATGCTCTGATTATTCCTTAAATTTTTATGAATGTAATTTAATTTAGTACATACAATGTTAATTAAATTTAATTATATCAATCCATTGACATATTAAATTTAAGTAAAAAAAATGAGGTTTAAGTGTTGTTATAATTCTAGTTTAGCTCTAACTTCGGTAGCCATCTCCATTGTAGTTGCGTTACCCCCCAAATCCGGTGTGACCACTTGACCTTCTTTTAAAACTTTCACAAGTGCATCTTCAAGTTTTTGAGCAGCAACAGATTCTTCCAAATAATTCAACATCAAAACAGCAGATAATATCATTGCAGAAGGATTTGCTGTTCCCTTTCCCGCATGTCTTGGTGCTGAACCGTGGACTGGTTCAAATAAACCTTGATTTTCACCAATATTTGCTGATGGAATTAATCCCAACCCTCCCACCAACCCTGCGCCTTCATCAGATAAAATATCTCCGAAAAGATTGGTGGTTACAATAACATCAAACATTTCAGGCCGGGTAATGAAAAACATTGCAGTAGCATCCACATAACGATCATCCAACTCTATTTCAGGATATTCTTTGGATACTTTGTAGAATGAATCCTTGAAAACACCATCAGTTTTTTTAAGAACATTAGCCTTGTGAACAGCAGTTACTTTACCTCTACCTGTTTTTTTAGCATACTCAAAAGCAAATTTACATATTCTTTCTGAAGCTTGTCTAGTTATCACCCGAGTAGCAGTTGCTCCTTCAAGAGTTTCCTCTTCTAAACCAATGTATAATCCTTCTGTGTTTTCCCTGACTATCACAAAGTCCAAATTATCAAAAAGACACTTGGTACCTGGGTATGATTTCACCGGTCGGAGATTAACATACAAATCAAGTTCTTGCCTCATTTTGACAATCACGTCAGCAGCAGTTTCTCCTGCAGCACCAAAAAGACATGCTTGCGATGCTTTTACTATGTCTACTGTTTCTTGGGGTAAAGCCACCCCAGTTTTCGCCATGTGCTCGTCACCCGCGTCAGCAAATGTGTAATCAAAGTCAACATCTAACGCCTCCAAAACATGGAGTGTGGCCTCCATAACCTCTTTTCCAATCCCATCTCCAGGAATAACAGATATTTTGTACATATATACACACCTTTAAAGCTAATTCATTAATTATTTTTTTAAAACATTTTTATCGTTTTATTCATCCTTTATCTCGGTTAGGTGGTTTTTCAAGTAACTAATAAGACCACCCTCCTCCATAATGCCCTTCATGAAATCAGGGAGCGGTTTAATTTTAAATTCTTTAAAATTATTTAAATCTTTCAAAACCCCTTGATCCATATTTATTTCAATTTCATCTCCTTCATCAATATTTTCAGAAATTCCTTTAGCCTCAATAAGAAGTAAACCTATATTCACTGAGTTTCTGTAGAATATTCGTGCAAATGATTCTGCTACAACAGCAGATATTCCTGCGCCTTTGATGGCTATGGGTGCGTGTTCCCGAGACGATCCGCATCCAAAGTTTTTTCCCGCAACAATTATGTCCCCTTTTTTCACTTTTTCAGAGAAATTTGGGTCACATCCTTCCATAACACATGCTGCAAGTTCTTTTTCTCCGGTTAACACCAAATATCTTCCAGGGAGGATTGCATCAGTGTCAACGTCATCAGCGAACTTCCAAACTTTTCCTTTGATCATGTTTTCCATATTTATCACCTTTATCAGCTTATGAGAGATCTAATGCTTCAATAAACAGAGCCATTAACAATTATTATCTGGGATCAGTTATAACTCCCTTTATGGCGGATGCAGCTGCTACAGCGGCAGAACTAAGATAAACTTCGGCTTCGGAACTTCCTTGCCTTCCTTTGAAATTTCGGTTAGATGTTGATAGGCTAACTTCACCTGGACCAAGGAATCCTACATGACCTCCTAAGCAAGGCCCACAACATGGATTACATACCAGAGCTCCAGCATCCACAAATATGTTCATAAGGCCTTTTTCAAGTGCTTGGCTGTATATTTCTCTGGAGGCAGGTATGACTAGCATGCGTACATTATCAGAGATTTGTTTTCCTTTAAGGATTTTTGCTGCCACTTTGAGATCATCAAAGCGACCATTAGTACAGGACCCTAGAAATATTTGATTAATTGGGGTTCCTTCCACTTCACCCACCGGTTTGACATTGTCTACATTGTGTGGACAAGCAATTTGAGGTTCCAGATCGTTTATATCTACGTTCATTGTGGTAAGTGACTTGGCATCTTCATCAGTTGTAAATGAATCATAAGGCTTGTTAACACGTCCTTTGAGGTAGCTAATAGTCTTTTCATCAACTTCTACAAGGCCTGTTTTTCCTCCCATCTCTATAGCCATGTTGCACAGAGCCATCCGATCTGAAACGGACATGTTACTAGTGGTTTCACCTCCAAATTCGCATGCCTGATAATTTGCACCGTCTGCCCCTATTTGTCCGATGATATTCAATACCACATCTTTTGAGTATACGTGTTTGCCGAGTTTTCCTTCAATTTCAAATTTTATAGTTTCAGGGACTTTAAACCAGAGTTTTCCTGTGGCAAATACCATTGCCATGTCTGTTGATCCGATTCCTGTGGCAAATGCTCCTAATGCCCCATGAGTGCAAGTATGAGAGTCCGAACCTACGACTACTTCTCCAGGAACTACATGTCCCTTTTCAGGAAGGACTTGGTGGCACACTCCCTCTCGAACATCGTAAAAGTTGGTTATTTTCTGATTTTTCACAAAATCCCGCATGAATATATGGTTTTTGGCTGCTTCTAGAGAGTCCGCTGGCACTTGATGATCAAAAAGAACCACGATTTTTTCTGGATCCCATACTTGGTCCACCCCAATTTTTTGGAAAGATTCAACAGATAATGGTCCAGTTAAATCATGAGTCATTGCAACATCAATTTTAGCCATTACAATATTTCCAGCTTCTGTTTCTTTTAATCCTGCTGCTCGTGCGAGTATTTTTTCCGCCATAGTCATTGACATTTTTTTATCCTCCATTTTGAGTGAAATGTATCTATTATTATCGAAATTGTTGTTAGAATCCATTTAGTAGTGAATATTAGTATAATTTGGATAATGTGATCTTTTTTACAATATTTACGAAATCTTGTACTTCTTCCCGGGTTAATATCTTTAAAATCTTCTTAATTGTGTCTTTATGTATCTGTTTATGCATATCCATTATGTAATTGCCTTTTTTAGTCAGTTGTAGGAAGTAAAACCGTTTGTCTTCACTCGATTGTATTTTACGTACAATCCCCATGTCAATTAATTGGTTTATGGCCACGGACACTGTTGATTTTTTGACATCCAAGGTTTTGGATAATTCAGAAACACTGATTCCCTCATTTTTATCGATTAACTCAATGTAATATAATTGTCTTAGAGTGTATTCTTTTAAATCTCCAGTTCTAAGTTGTGTTTGGAATTTCCTCATTAATTCGCTAAGTTTATCCATGGATTCTACCAGTTCAAGTTCCTGATTCATAAGTTACCACTCCAACAGATATATAGTTTTATCAAACTAACTATTATTAAAGGTTTGTCCAACAATAAGTAAATTCAATGATTACTTCTCACAAGCTCAGAAAAAAACCATTATATTACCAATAATAATGTAAGCACATCATGGATGATACCTACAACATAATGTAATAAAATTTATATATAATGTAATACTATTGGTATATTGAATATGATATACTTAATTAAATAGCAGATTGAAGAGAGATGTTTCGTGAGGGAATTAAATGAGGGAAATAAGTCAAGAAATAAAGGACGAATATGAGAAAATAAAGGATAAAATCTCATTTGAAGAATTTTTGGATAAAATGGAAGAATATAAAAAAGAAAACGCAGATGTAAGCTTTATCGATGATATTAGCATCGCCCACATGGTGGTCGGAGATTATATTACAGAAAAAATTGAAACTCTTGAAGAAACCAAGGAATTTTGGAAAATTAAAGATTTAGAAACAGGAAAACAACATTTGAATCTGATAGGAAGAGTAATGAACCTATCTAATGTAAAAAAATTTACCAGTAAAAAAGGAAGAGAAGGTAAATTAGCAAACCTAATCCTTGCCGATGATACTGGCCAAATACGGGTTGTTTTTTGGACGGAAAACATTAAACTCCTAGATAAATTTGAGGAAGGAGACATAATAAAAATCAATGATGTTGAAGTCAAACAAGGCTTCAGAGAAGACGAGGCCCATATGAATATACGTTCATCATTGGAAAAACAAGACCCACAAGATTTTTCTGATTTTCCAGCCTATGATGATAAAATAACACCCTTAAAAGATATTAAAGGCGATATGGAAGTTAATGTAGTTGCTCGCATTATCAGAATCCCCCGGATACGATCATTTGATCGGAATGGAAGAGATGGGAAAGTGGCATCTCTGGAACTGCAAGATGAAAGTGGCACCATGCAATTTACCTTGTGGAACAAAGACACTGCTCTAATAGATGATCTTGATCTCAAAGAAGGAAACGCCATCAAAATAATGGGTGCGCAAAGCAGAGTTCGTAACGGTGAAGTATCTTTAAGTCACTCTTGGATAGGGCGAATAGAAAAAGGAGACTTTGATGTCCCAGAATATCAAGAAAACATTCTTAAGCTTGGAGATGCTCATGAAATGAGAAATGTTACACTGCTGGGACTGGTAAGTAAAGTTTATGATACCATAACTTTTGAAAGAGATGATGGAAGCACTGGGAATGTAAAATCTCTAGAATTAGAAGATGATACTGGAGCAATACGAGTAACCCTTTGGAATGAAGACACCGAAACAGAAATTAAAAAAGGGGACATTATGAAAATAATCGGTGGTAACATTGAATTCGACGATTATTCAGGCACTAATTATAGAGTAAACACCAATTGGAATAGTAAAATCATCATTAACCCTACTTTAGACAATAAGCTTAAAGACATCTTGAGTGAAGTGGGAAAATACATAAAACCAATTAAAATCAGTGATTTGAACAATATTGAAGATGAAGGAGAAGAAGTCGATATTGTTGGGCGGGTTGTTAATCTTTATGAACCCAACGAATTCCAAAGAGATGATGGTACTGTTGGAATGGTAAGAACTGCCGAAATAGCAGATGAAACTGGGATGGTACGTGTTTCAATGTGGGATAACAAAGCAGAATACCCGTTGAAAGAAGGTGACACCATTAAAATTGAAAATGCTCGCACACGTCTAGGAGATTATCAAGTAGATCTTAGCGTAGGCAGAACTTCAAGAATTATGAAGCCTTCAAAAGAGGAAAGTGAAAAGTTACCTTCGCTAAAAGATGTTGAATCAATGATCTATCAGGAAAAAAAGATTAAAGACTTAGTTGAAGGAGATCGAGATGTTATTATTATTGGCCGTGTCTTGAGTTTGGCTGAACCTACACAATTCACCAAAAGTGATGGTAGTGCAGGTATTGTACGATCAATGGAAATAGCTGATGATTCCGGAATGGTAAGAGTTTCTCTCTGGGATGATCAAGCAAATAGTCCTTTAAAAGAAGGAGAAGCTGTTAAAATAGAAAATCCTCGTGTTAATTTAAGAAATGATAGAATTGAAATAAGTGTGGGTAGAACTACACTTATAACCAAAGCAAAAGAAGATGACCCCATTCCCACCTTGGAAGAGATTCAAGAAAAATTATACCCTACAAAGAAAATTGACCAAATCGATAGAAATGATCAGAATATAAAGGTGAATGGTGAGGTTGTTGATATTCGTGGAAATAAAATTCTCTTTGAAATGTGCCCTAATTGTAATAAAAGAGTTAATTGGGTAGAAGATGCGTACATGTGTGACATTTGTGGGGAAAAAATTGAAAAACCTAATATGTTGATGATCATCGGGCTCGTGTTGGAAGATGATACTGGAACAATTAGTATGACTTTCTTCCGTAAATCAGCAGAGGAAATATTGGGAATGACCACACTAGAAGCTGAAGAAATCATAGCCACGACAGGCGATGAAGGATCTCTAGAAGAAAAAGTGGGTGATCTAGTAGGTAGACAAATCACAGCGATTGCTGACGCTAATTTTGATGAGTATAATGAGGAAGTACGTTTAAACGCTAAAAAACTGATAAACATCCAACTTTAATCAATCGATTCAATGAAGCTAAAAAATGACAACAAAATTATAAATACCTGATAAGATTGTTAATGAGAAAAAAAGTAAAAAATGGAGATTAATTATGGTGGAACTCGAAGATTTGCCAAATGTAGGTGAAAAAACAGCTCAAAAGTTAAGAGATGCTGGTTTTGCAGATATGATGAGGTTAGCCACATCTACTGCCAAGGAACTTAGTGTTAAAGTAGAAATTGGTGAGGGAGTAGCTGAAAAAGTAATAGAAGCTGCTCGGAAGGCAGAACAAATTGATTTTGAAACAGCCCTTGATGTAATGGAACGCAGAAAAGATGTAGGGCGTATAAAAACAGGGAGTGATGGTTTAGATGAGTTAATTGGTGGAGGAATAGAAACTCAGGCAATTACTGAAGTATTTGGAGAGTTTGGATCTGGAAAAAGCCAAATATCCCATGAAATAGCAGTAACAGTACAATTGCCTCCTGAAAAAGGAGGACTCGACGGACAATGCGTGTTCATAGATACTGAAAACACTTTCAGACCTGAAAGAGTGAAACAAATTGCTGAAGGGTTTGATCTTGATGTGGATGAAGTTTTAAGCAAAATTCATATTGCTAGAGCATTTAACTCAGCCCATCAGATATTAATGGCAGACAAAGTTAACGAACTCATACAAAAAGATGTTAACATTCGTTTAGTAATTGTAGATTCCTTAACATCACACTTCAGAGCAGAATATGTTGGAAGAGAATCCTTGGCTACCCGACAACAGAAATTAAACCAGCATCTTCACACTTTACAGAACATTGCAAATACATATAATGTGGCAGTTTTTGTGACAAATCAAGTGCAAGCACGCCCAGACGCATTCTTCGGAAGTCCGACCAAAGCTATTGGAGGTCACGTACTGGGGCACGCAGCTACATATAGAATATGGCTGAAAAAAGGACTTGCAGGTAAACGTATAGCCCGACTAGTAGACAGCCCACATCTTCCAGAGGGAGAAGCTGTGTTCAAAATAGCAACTGAGGGTATTATTGATTAACACTTTTCGAAACCCTCATGATTAATTTTTTTCCATTTTTAATAGTATTATAACTCTAATTCCCTGAATATTCCCTGAATTTGATAGTGAATTCAGTTCCATTTTTTACATTCAGCTCTACTTTGCCATTAATTTGACTTGTTAAATTGTTCACTAACTGCAAACCTAATGAATCTGTTTCTCGGAAATCGATGTTCTTCGGGAATCCAACACCATTATCACTCACAATTAGTATGAATTCATCATCCTTTTTATTAAATTCTATTTTTATTTCTCCAGACTTGCCTTCGGGGAATGCATATTTAATGGAATTAGTTACAAGTTCATTTAAAATTAATCCTAGGGGCACTGTGGTGTTTATGTCCACCATTAGATTTTCGACATTGAGTTTTAATTTGATACGACGAGGATCAGTTACATAAGTATGAAAAAGTTGCGTTGACAAAGTGGAGATGTAATCCCCAAAATCTATCCGTTTAAGATCGGTAGAACCGTAAAGTCTTTCATGAATTAGGGCCATGGAATCGGCACGGTTCTGACTCTCACGAAAAACATCCAAGGCAGCTTTATCTTTAATATGTCTGGATTGTAGATTTAATAAACTAGAAATAACCATCAGATTGTTCTTAACTCGATGATGAATCTCTTTCAAGAGCATTTCTTTTTCGTTTAAAGATTTTTTGAGTTTATTTTCAGCATCTTTCCTTGCAGTAATATCAATAATAGAGGCCAATGATTTATTAGTGCCAATTATCCTAGTAACAGTTACAAAAACATTTTTTTTATTTTTATTTCTATCTATTAGACAAAATTCATAATTTAATGGAGCTTGTTCTGTATCTTTGCGACGTAGAGAATGATATCTCTCCATCTTCTCTAAGTCAGTGCCTTCCACAAACTCAGTCCATTTCATCTTATTCTCTATTTCCTCTTTGGAATAGCCTGATAAGTTTTCAAATCCACTGTTTGCCAAGGAAATTGTTTTATCCTCTTCTATGATCATGGTAGCTGTTCCAGTGTGTTCAAAAATAGATCTATACCTAGATTCAGACTCAATTAATGCTTTTTCAGCTTCTTCACGCTTTTTAATGTTCATAGCATTGAACAAAGCATTTTCCAAGCTTTTGGCAAACATTGTGTACAGTCTTCGTTCTCGGTAATTCATATCTTTACTTTGTTCCATGAATAGCTGCAAATCTCCCAGATTCTGAAAAGAATATTTAAATTGATTGGATTTTGCCTCTTGAATTTTTTTAGAAATTTTTTTAGAATCTCTGAACCCCCAGGAAGTCACTACATCGCCATTGGCATGTACTAAAAAAAATCGAACCCCAAAAAGGCGTATAGCCTTTTGCGTAGCTTCATTTAAAATATCTTGCTCTGATTGAAGGAATTGGATAGAAGAAATTTCATAAAGAGCGGATAATTCTGCAACAACCAGTTTATCACTTTTTAGAAGCAAATTTACACCCCAAAATCACGGTTGTCTTGTTATGTAAAAGTGGAACATCAATGTAACTGCCAACCTCGCCAAATGTTAGGGCCCCTAATAATGGAACATCTTGTCCAGTAGATTCTATGATTCTTTTCAATTCCTTATGGAACTCATCCCCCATTAAAAGATAACGACCAATACAGTCAAAAATAATTACAAAATCAGTTTTTGAAGTTTTTGCAATTTTTGCCGCTATTTTTCCAGTATTTTCAATCAAATCGTTGATTTCGCACTCCATAACATTTCCTACAGCATTTTGTGGAATTTCAGTTACTAAATCCATGCTTTTATCTGGATTCAAGGAAAATGGTTCTCTGATCAAGTAATTTCCTGATATGTCTGGAAATCCGAAAGGATATTTCATACGGATAAATTCAAATTTATCTGCGGACATCTCATCGATTTGCTCACAGTATGCATCAAATGCAGGAATTCCATTAATTTCAAGAATTTTTTTCCCAATAGAACGAGTAATAATCATGGGATCAATTTTGGGTTGCCAGCCATGCCCGATTCCGGTTTTGATATCAATTCCTTCGACTAAAGCAGTTGCCAGCCCTCCTTTCTCCACTCCTTCCTCAGTAAATTGATATGTATCAAATGCAGAACCCCCGCCCACATATTTAAAATCAGGCCCCATATAATTGTAAAGTCCTTGCACTAAATCAGGAATATTCGCTGCAGCACCATCTGGAAAAACAAAAACAATTCCGCCATCAATTCCTGCAGAAAGCAATTCTTTTCCTGCATTTTCCCCAGCAAGACGAGCATTGTCCCCAATTTTTTGAAGAGATGTTTTAACTCTAATTTTTTCTCCGCTTAAAGTGAATGCTGCAATTCCATGAGTAATAAGCCCTTCAAGAGTTATAATTCCTCCTGAACAGAAACCAAGAATTTTAGAATCACCTACTAATTTTTTAACAGTTTGAAAAACTACATTATGATCATAGAACTCAGTAGTGAATAAAAAAGTCAATGAAGGTTCTCCTGAATCTTTCGTAGCTTTTTCAACAGCTTCTATAGTGGCTTGAGCTGAATCCAAAGTTGTACTGTAACCTGAACCGAATTTCATAATTATCAGTATTATATTTAATGATTTTGTTCATTATAAAACTAACTAATGATACAATGCATTTGGAACTTATTAAAAGAGATATGCAAACTAATATTTTCATGACATATGCATTTTTCATTTTAAATAAGAGATAATAAGTGAATTTCTAAAATACCTTATTTAATCATTTTAAAAAATTGTTAACGAATAAATTAATCTCTGATCAAATTTTCCTTAAGAAATTTACTCATCCTATATAAAGCTTGTTTAAAATATTTAATAGAAAACTTTATTTATAGAATTGATGACACCCTACATCATAAGATTAGATAACTATCACAATGTAGAAAAATTGGTGATCTAATGGCAGATGAAAATAAGCAAGAAGAAACTGAAGAACCAAAAATCGGGGTCTACGTATGTCACTGTGGTATTAACATAGGTGGTGTCGTTGATATTGATGAAGTAAAAGACTACGCAGCAACCCTGCCCAACGTAGAAGTATCAGAAGAGTACAAATACTTCTGTTCCGACCCTGGGCAAGACATGATCCAAAAAGATGTTAAAGAAGGTAAAGTTAACCGAGTAGTGGTGGCAGCATGTTCACCCAGACTTCACGAACCAACCTTCCGAAGGTGTATTCGAGAAGCTGGGCTAAACCAATTCCTCTTTGAATTTGCAAACATCCGAGAACACGATTCTTGGGTTCATATGGCCGAACCAGAAGCAGCAACTGAAAAAGCCAAAGACTTAGTCCGAATGGCTGTTGCCAAAGCCCGATTACTCGAACCATTGGAAGCTGAAAAAGTATCTGTGGATGATAAAGCCTTAGTTATAGGTGGAGGAGTAGCAGGTATTCAATCCGCACTTGATTTAGCTGATATGGGATTCAAAACATACTTAGTTGAAAAACAACCCACCATTGGTGGAAGGATGGCGCAGCTGGACAAAACTTTCCCTACACTTGACTGTTCCATGTGTATTCTAGCTCCTAAGACTGTGGATACTGCAAAACACGATAATATTGAGCTCATCTCCTTTGCAGAAGTAAAGGAAGTTAATGGTTACATAGGTAACTTCCAAGTTGTTATTGAGAAAAAACCACGTTACGTGCTTGAAGATGTCTGTACCGGTTGTGGAAGTTGTTCAGAAGTTTGTCCAATAGAAATGCCCAATTACTTTGATGAAGGTATGGGTATGGTCAAAGCAATTTACATCCCATTCCCACAAGCAGTTCCCCTGGTAGCTACTATTGACAAAGATTACTGTATTGACTGTAAACTTTGTGACCAAGCTTGTGGTAACGGAGCAATTGACCATGATCAGGAAGCTGAAACCATTGAAATCGATGTAGGTACCATAATCGTTGCCACTGGTTACGACCCATATGACCCTACTGAGAAAAAAGAATGGTCCTATGCAGACGCTCAAAACGTCATCACCGGTATAGAACTGGAAAGATTAATCAACGCATCTGGGCCAACCATGGGTAAAGTATTAAAACCATCTGATGGTGAAAAACCAAAAAGTGTGGCATTCATCCAGTGCGTGGGTAGCCGTGACGAACAGATCAACAAACCATACTGTTCCCGTGTATGCTGTATGTACGCCATGAAAAACGCACAACTCATAAAAGACAAAATGCCTGACACCGATGTAGCCATATACTACATGGACATAAGAGCATTTGGTAAAGGATTCGAAGAATTCTATCGACGAAGTCAGGAAAAATATGGAATTAAATTCATCCGCGGAAGACCAGCTAACATACTGGTTAACCCAGACGAAACCCTATCCATCCGTTCAGAAGACAGCTTACTTGGAAAAATCACTGAATATGACTACGACATGGTAGTTCTATCAGTTGGTCTAGAACCTCCAGAAGGATCTGAGGAGCTCAGACAAACTATGGGCTTATCCAAATCGGCTGATGGATTCCTGATGGAAGCCCACCCAAAATTAAGGCCTGTTGATACGTTAACTGATGGTATTTATCTTGCAGGAGTTTCTCAGGGACCTAAAGATATTCCTGACGCTGTAGCTCAAGCTTCTGGTGCTGCTGCCCGTGCTGCAATACCAATGGTTAAAGGCGAAGTGGAAATCGAACCCATCATTGCTTGTGTTGACAGTGATGTATGTGGTGGATGTGAAGTGTGTTTAGAGTTATGTCCATTCGGTGCCGTTGAAAGGAAGGACGAAAAAGCCTTCATTAATGTTGCACTATGTAAAGGATGTGGAACTTGCGTAGCTGCCTGCCCATCTGGCGCTATGGATCAACAACACTTCCGAACTGGCCAGATCTTCGCTCAGATCGAAGCAGCCTTAAATCCAGGTAAATAAGGGTTCATCCCCTTACCACCTTTTTCTTTTATTAGCAATTCAATTTGCATTTTTTTTTGTTTTTTAATGAATTTGAAAATTTAGCACACGACAAAATATATTTTGAAATTATTAAATAGAATTATAAAGGGAATTATTATTTTTAAACTCAAAGGAAAAGTGATGATCAATGGATTATCAAAAACTGGGAGAAAAACTAAAAACTGTTTTGAAGCTAAAAAGAGAACCAGTAGCCATTAAATGGGTGTCCAGAGAGCCGCGAAATATCCCTAAAGCGAGTGAAAAGTCTAGATTCTGCACAAAATTGGATAAAGCAATGAATGGAGAGATTTTCTATGCTACCGCAGAGGAAGAAGAGTGTATGGGAGGCCTTAGATATACTGGATTAAAAGATCCCCATAAATTTCCTAAAAACATGCGAAGTGGCTCATTCCTAGTTCCAAGAGGCGTTTATAAAAGCATACCAGCAGTACAAAGATCTTGGAAAAGTAATTTGGCTGTTGAACCAGATATTTTTACTGCATTAATATTTGCACCACTTTCCAGTGCTGATTTTGAACCTGACGTGATTTTCATTGTTGGTAATTCCAGACAAGGAATGGAACTGTTACATGCCAATGCATATGACTCCGGATCACATGGATTAGGAGCTGACTCCGGGCCTATCTGTAGTTCAATGGCAGCTATGCCCTACCTAACTGGCAAAGTCACCTATGGTTTTGGTGATATTGGTTCAAGGAACAATATGAATCTTAAAGATGACGAGATTATGATCAGCATACCTGCAACTGATCTGGAAAGAATCACCCTTAATCTGGAAGAAATGAAAACAAAAACTGCATTTAGACAAAAAGAGTCCGAAATTTAGAATTTCATTATAATTCTTTTTTTAAATATTAGATCGACGGATTGGAAAGTATTTATATATTCAATTTAATATTTCCCTATACCAACCCGCATTATTATTAATGAAGTGCTGCTTTGCTGGGAGGAAAATAATGCCAAATAATCTAAAATACGCTCAAAAAATTAAGAACCTCACTAAAAATCATCATGAATGGATGCGAAACAGTATAAACCTTATAGCTAGTGAAAATTTAACCAGTGTCAGTGTCAGGGAAGCTTTAGCCACTGACTTATCCCATCGCTATGCGGAAGGGCTAGCCTATCACCGACTGTATGAAGGATGCCAGTACATTGATGAAATCGAAAACATCACTATTAATCTTTCCAAAAAAATGTATAAAGCAGAACACGCTAATGTGCAACCTATTTCAGGAGTGGTTGCCAACATGGCATCATTTTTTGCATTAAGCCAGTACGGAGATGGCATGATGGCTCTAGATGTTCCGGTAGGTGGGCATATAAGCCACGCCCATGTAAGTGCTGCAGGAATCAGAGGCTTGAATGTGTCGGCACATCCTTTTGATTCAGACATAATGAATATAGACGCGGATGCTATGAAAAAGAATATTCTTGAGAATAAACCTAAAATCGTTCTTTTAGGAGGTAGTTTATTTTTATTCCCACATCCAGTTGAAGAAGCTAGTGAAGCTGCCGCTGAAGTAGGAGCCAAAGTGATGTATGATGGAGCACATGTTTTAGGGCTAATTGCGGGAGGTAAGTTCCAAGACCCCCTCAAAGAAGGGGCTGATTTAATGGTGGGAAGTACCCATAAAACATTCCCCGGACCACAAGGAGGGATAATTCTCTGTAAAGATGAATTAAAACATGATATTGATGATGCTGTTTTCCCTGGCGTGGTTAGCAACCATCACCTACACCACCTTGCTGCACTGGGAATTGCCACCGCAGAAATGTTAGAATTTGGTGCTGATTACGCAAAACAGATCCTTGTCAATTCCCAAGAATTAGCACAAAATCTACATGAACTTGGTTTCAATGTATTGTGTGAAGATCTTGGATTCACTGAATCCCATCAAGTGGTTATGGATGTTTCCAACATTGGAAAAGCATCTGAGATGGCCAAAAATTTAGAAACAAACAACATCATATTAAACAAGAATCTTCTACCGTGGGATGATGTTAATCGCTCAGATGATCCATCAGGCATCAGAGTAGGAACGCAAGAATTAACCAGAAGAGGTTTAAAAGAACAACACATGGCAGAAGTAGCTGAGTTTATAAAAAAGGTAACAGTAGATGGTAAACAAGTGAAAAATGAAGTATCTGAATTCATATGTTCTTTTAATACCGTCCACTATGCTTTTCGTGACGACAAAGCTTATGACTACATTGATTTCTAATCATTGGAAACCTATTATGGAAGGAATTTGACCGTCATAATCTTAATGTAAAAATATTTCTAAACCTAAAAGAATGGGTTATTATGAAAATCGCTTGGGCATTCACTGGAGCAGGACATATGCTCCTAGAGAGTGTTGAAACTCTGGAAAAAATAGCTTCAGTAGAAGAAAATCAGATAAGTGTCCTGCTTTCTGGTGCGGGAGAAGAAGTTTTGAAGATGTATGGTCTTTTTGACAGAGTTACAAGTCTTACTGGAGGATATTATCAGGAATTAGTTCTAGAAAAGGACCAAATGTGGAGTTACCCCATGTCTGGCCGTTTCTCCCTAGGGAGATATGATTTACTGATAGTATCTCCCGCCACTTCCAACACCATTGCCAAACTAGTACATGGAATAGCTGATAACTTAGTTACCAATGCTGTTGCTCAAGCAGGGAAAGGGAAAGTTAGAACATTTTTAGTACCAGTGGATCTTGAATCAGGAGATTTAGATACAGTTCTCCCTTCAAAACTTGAATTAGAGCTATGTCAGAACTGTGACATTTGTGAGGCAGCTGTGGCTTGCCCACCAGATGCTATAACTCCTGCTGTTGAGATTGATCTCCTTAAATGTCAGGGGTGCGCCGCTTGTCAAGCAGCTTGTCCCTTTGGAGCTGTCAGTGGAGGTAGCATAGTCACCATCCACATGCGGAAAATTGATATTGAAAACACCGCAAAATTGCAAGAACTGGAAGGAGTGGAAGTGTTTCAACATCCTTCAAAAATTTTAAAAAACATATAAGAAAAATTTTTAATTCTATTTTTATTTTTTCACTCTTAACCAAACCATGAATAATTTTGCAATGGAGATTATCCATCTTTTTCTTGAAAATAATTAAAAGATAAACAACATAAAAAAAGTATGTTGTTTAAAAGAATCTAAATTGGATGAAAAAATAAAAAATTGGGAGGGGTCTAATTGGCTGATGAACATAAAAGAATTGATTTCCTGTTAGAAAGACTAAAAAGTGATGATTGGAGTGTTCGAGAGGATGCTGCTGAACTTTTAGGAGAAGTTGGAGAACCTAACGCTGTTGAACCGCTGATCGAAGCCCTTCAAGATGAAGATTGGCATGTTAGGGAGGCTGCAGCACTTTCTCTGGCAATTTTTGAGGATGAACGGAGCGTTATGCCGCTTGTAAAACTAATGAGTGATGAAAAATGCAGTGTGAGGTATGGTTCTGCCATTAGTCTTGCCATGGTAGGTGATGAGCGTGCAATTGGAGCGTTGGAGAAAGCAACTAATGATGAAAATCCAGTGGTCAGGAAAGTAGCCAAAATTGCCATTAAAGAAGTTAAAAATCGTTTGAAAAGAAATTAATTATCAATACGATTGGCTTGGAAGAACTAGAAAAAATCTTTGTCATGTAGAAAAATTGAATAAAAAAAACACAAATATTTCAGCTGATATTTTTCCCAAAAATGTGATTTAAAATAAATTGTAGATTAAAAAATCGTGTTTTTTGAATTAAAAATCATTATTTTAACTTTATTCCAGCAACTCCAATAGATATGCAGTCATTTCTATCTCTTCCCGTGCTTGGTAATCTTCAAATCGGTTTTGAGAATCTGAAGTGCCAAAGGGGTAGTACTCCTTATCAAAATAGACATTCAAAAATATCTCATTTCCCTTCACCATAACTGGATCCTCCAAGCGATGAATAAGTTTACTAAAATCATCATTTCCAAGGCCAGTAATATGATAAGTGATAAAATAACGTTTTAAACCGTCTGAAAATCCATAATCAATGATTTTTACTTGTAAACTCATAATTATGCTCTCCCATAGGATAAAACTATTCCTTTATGATTTTTTTTGCCAATGATTATAAAAATAATAATTTTCCACAATTATAATGATTCACAAGAGAAATCAAGTTCATCACCTATTTCAGTGTTAGATTCTGCTAATTTTCCTTTTTCCAGTTCTATAATATATTTAGCTGGTGCAATTGGCGTGTAAGTTGCCCAAGGGTCAAGAGTAACCTTATCAACCACTTTTTTTTCAGAATCTGTGAAAATAATATCCAAAGGAATGCGCATAAAGAACATGTGTATACCTGAAGCCCTCCTACTCCTTTGTGAAGGTAATTTTAATATAAGTCCCCTTTTAAGGCTTTTTACCATCATTAATCCCTTGAAACGAGAGAAAAAACTGTCAGCTACATCAGCATTTCCCAAGTTGCTGCCCTTAGTTTTATTTACTATAAACACATAACTCATTAAGATATGTTTTAACCTACTCATTATAATAGGTTTTTATAAGGCAGAGGGATCTTGTATGAGAAATATTATTGTTGAAGAACTTATTCAGAAGCCCATTGAAGAGCAAGAAATAGAAATTGTGGAAAGGAAGGGTATTGGACATCCTGACAGTATCAGTGACGGAATAGCAGAATCAGTTAGCCGTGAGCTGTGCAACGCTTATATTGATTATTTTGGGGGTGTCCTCCACCACAACACTGATGAAGTGCAAATAACCGCTGGAGAATCATCTCCCGTATTCGGAGGAGGTGAAATAATAACACCCATGGATATCCTCCTCACTGGTCGCGGTGTTCCTGAATATGAAGGTAAAAAAATAGGCATTGACAGAATAGCTATAAGTGCGGCAAAAAAATATCTTAACGATTCTTTGATAAATCTGGATGTGGAAACTTGCACTGTGGTAGAATGTAAGATAGGCCATGGATCGGGAGACTTGGTTAATGTTTTTGGAAGAGAAGGAATACCTGCTTCTAATGACACTTCCTTTGGAGTTGGTTTTGCCCCATTTTCTGAGACAGAAAGCATGGTTCTGGCCATTGAAGAACTTTTAAACTCCAAAAAATTCAAGAAAAAATATCCACAAGTGGGTGAGGATATTAAAGTAATGGGTCTTAGGGACCATGATAAAATCACCCTTACTGTTGCAGTTGCCATGATATCGAAGCACGTTGATTGTGTAGAAACTTATATGGACATCAAAAAAGAGCTTAATGATATTATAACTAAGTTGGCCATGGAATACACCAACCGCGAAGTAAGCACCTACATTAACACTGGAGACAACACTGGAAGTAAAACCGAGGAGGGTTATTACCTCACTGTAACCGGTACTTCGGCAGAAATGGGTGATGACGGATCTGTAGGTCGGGGAAACCGGGCAAACGGACTTATAACTCCCAATAGGCCCATGTCAATGGAAGCAACCTCTGGAAAAAACCCCATCAACCATGTTGGGAAAATATATAACCTTTTATCAAATAAAATAGCTGATGACATTGTGAAAGAAGTTGAAGGAGTTAACCAAGTACATATGATGATTTTAAGCCAGATAGGCTCCCCTATTGACAAGCCCAGAGCGGCAAGTGCTCAACTGATTCTTGAAAAAGGTTATGAGATGAACAAAGTAAAAAATGAAGTTCAGGGAGTAATGGACTCTTGGTTGGCTGATATCAACAAAATAACAGAAATGTTGATTCAGGGTAAACTAAGAACCTTTTAAACCATTTATTTTTCTTTAAATATTTTTTTTAATATTATTTCGCTATTCTGTTGGCAATTTATACTGTTAATTTAAAAATCTTTTCACCATCACCCCCCTTCACCTCATCAGATCAATGATATAAAAGGATATAAAAGGCCGCAAACTAAATTTGTTATATGTTGATCATCAAGTTAATAATCATACTATCCAAGGAGAATAGAGATGGCAATAAAGGAAGCCCCACGATCATACCAGTCCCTGGTCATTGAGGAAAAAATACAGAAATTCTGGGATCAAAACCAGATATACCAGCATACCAAAGAGTTAAGGCAAGACCAGCCTAAATTTTCTTTTTTAGATGGGCCACCGTATTGCAGCGGACGGATCCATTTGGGAACTGCATGGAACAAAATCATCAAGGACAGTTTCCTGCGTTTCAAATCAATGTCAGGTTTCAATGTCCGTAGACAAGCCGGATGGGACACCCATGGACTGCCTATTGAGCATAAAGTAGAGGGAATTCTAGGTTTAAAGAGTAAAAAGGAAATCGAAACCAAGGTAGGTATTGAAAATTTCGTTAATAAATGTAAAAAGTTTGCTCTTGAAAACCAAGCCCTCATGACCAAACAATTTGAAATGTTGGGTGTTTGGATGGATTGGGATAATCCATATATAACTCTCGACAATAAGTACATGGAAAGTTGTTGGTGGACGCTTAAACGTGCTCATGAAAAGAAACTCCTTGTTAACGACCAGCGAGTTATTACATGGTGCCCCCGATGTGAAACTGCCTTGGCACTAGCTGAAATCGACTATGAAAATAAGGAAGACCCATCCATATATGTTAAATTCCCTTTAAAAGGTAAAAAAAAGGAATTCATCTTAGTGTGGACCACTACCCCCTGGACACTGCCTGCCAATTTAGCGGTTTGTGTGCATCCTGATTTTGATTATGTATATGTGAAATCTGAAGCAAGTGAAGAAGTCTATCTTCTGGCCGAAGCATTAGTGGAATCCACATTCCCTGATCAGGAATACCAAATTTTAAAAAGGGTTAAAGGCAGCGACCTGGAAGGAATAGAATACGAACACCCCCTTCCTGGAGAAATACCCTTCCATAAGAATTTTGAACATAGGATTTTATCCGGTAAACACGTTACTCTTACCGAAGGAACAGGATGTGTTCACACTGCACCCGGACACGGGCCTGATGACTTTGAAATAGGTAAAAAATATGGACTGCCCATTTTCTGTCCTGTAGACGAGGCAGGAATATTCACAAGTGAAGCAGGAAAATATGAGGGAAAGTTCGTTAAAGACGCTGATGATAATATAATGGCTGATCTGGAAGTCCATCAACTTTTATATAAGAAAACTACTATTGATCACCGATATGGGTTCTGTTGGAGGTGTAAAACCCCTATAATATATTTGGCCACTAAACAGTGGTTTTTGAAGATCACTTCCATAAAAAACCAGATGCTAAGCGAACTAGACAATGTTGAATGGATTCCGTCTTGGGCTGGTGAAAGCAGATTCAGGAACTGGATCGAAAATGCGCGGGATTGGACCATCTCTAGACAACGCTACTGGGGAATACCCATACCTATCTGGCTTTGTGAAGATTGTGAAAAAATAGAAGTAGTTGGATCCATCCAAGAACTACGCGAAAAAATTGTGGAAGGCACGTTAGAGGGTGATTTCATTCATCGCCCCCATGTTGATGAAATAAAGTTGGGTTGCTCATGCGGAGGTAAAATGCAGCGTACACCCGATGTTTTAGATGTGTGGATCGATTCTGGAGTGGCTGGATGGGCTGCTTTATATTATCCTCAGGAAAAGGAAATGTTCGAGGAGTGGTATCCTTACCAGTTTATCACTGAAGGACATGACCAGACTAGGGGATGGTTTTACTCCCAGATGGGATGTGGAGTGATTGCCCTGGATAGTGTGCCTTATCAAAGAGTTTTGATGCATGGTTTCACCCTAGATGAAGAGGGTAAGAAGATGAGCAAATCTTTGGGCAACGTGGTAGAGCCTGATGAAGTTATTGAAAAATATGGAGCCGATATTCTACGTTTCTACTTACTGTGGGGGAATAAACCATGGGATGACCTGAAATTTAACTGGGAAGAAGTTGGAACGGTGAATAAGATGTTTAACATTCTTTGGAATGTTTATGTCTTCAGCACAACCTACATGTCACTCGATGAATTTAACCCCACCCTTTACAACCCTGATGATCTTAAATTCCGTGATGAGGACCGATGGATCACGTCACGAATAAATTCAGTAGCTCTTGAAGTTACTAATGCACTTGATTCCCTGCATCTTCATAAAGCCACCCGCAGTCTCAACCACTTCATACTTGAGGATCTGAGTCGTTGGTATGTGCGCCTAATTAGAGGGCGAACATGGGTGGAAAAAGAAGATCCGGATAAATTAGGTGCATATTTCACACTTTACCATGTTCTTAAGAAATTGATTACTATTTTAGCACCCATAGCACCATATATAACTGAAGAAATCTATCAAAACATGGTTCTTGGTGTGGAAGAAGATGCCCCTGAAAGTGTGCATATGCTGGACTGGGAAGTTGATGAAGAAGCTATAGATCAGGATCTGGAAGATAATATGGTTATTTTACGGGATATTATAGAAGCATGTGCTCATGCCAGGGATATAGCCCGTTACAAGTTGCGATGGCCTGTGCGTGAAATTATTATTGTTTCCGATGACCCCCGAGTAATGAAATCTACATCAGAACTTCAGGATATTTTGTTAGAACAAGCTAATGCCAAAAAATACACTTCATCAGCCGAATTCAAAGACTTAAAAATCATTGCTGCCCCTAATATGAAGACATTGGGGCCTAAATTACGCAGTGATGTTCCAAAAGTCGCTTCATACTTGTCATCCACTAATGGTGCAGATGTAATTGCTGAACTTGAGTCAAATGGCGAATATTTGGTGGAACTTGATGATATTACAATTGTTTTGGAAGAGGGAGATGTATTGTTTGAAACTGAACTTCCAGATAATGTGGTGAGTGCTGAGTTTAGTGGAGGAAGTGTGTTTGTTGACACCGAACTTACTCCAGATATACTCTCTGAAGCCATGTCCCGGGAACTAATTAGAAGGATTCAGGACATGCGAAAAGATTTGGACTTGGACGTCGAGGCTAATATTGATGTTTATGTGGACTGCAGTCCAGAATTTAGAAAAATGGTAGAACCACACCTTAATTTTGTCTCTCATGAGGTTAGAGCCCATAACTTATTGTTTGACTCAGTGGATGGAGATTACAGTAAAAAATGGAATATTGAAAAACATGAGTTATCTATCGGTATATTAAAGTCATGATGTATCGGTTTGTAATTAGGAAAATTGAAAGACTATTATTATTTAATTAATAATCCTGCAAAAAAAGGTGAAAAAAATGACTTTATCTGACACAGAAATGGAATTCATCGAAGAAGAGTTAGGTAGGAAACCTAATCCCCTGGAATATGGTATGCTGGACATAATGTTCTCTGAACATTGTTCTTACAAAAGTAGCAGACCTATCCTGAAATTATTCCCCACTGAGGGCAAAAAAGTCATAATAGGCCCTGGAGATGATGCAGGTATCGTGGAACTAACTGATGATCTGGCCTTGGTGATGGGGATGGAAAGTCACAACCACCCCTCGGCAATAGAACCCTATGGAGGTGCTGGGACAGGAATTGGAGGTATTATTAGGGATATAATATCCATGGGAGCTAGGCCTGTTGCTTTGTTAGATTCCCTCCGTTTCGGCCCCATGGAAGATCAAAGGTCACGTTACATTTTTGAATATGTGGTTAAAGGGATCTCAGACTATGGAAACAGGGTTGGAATACCAACTGTTGGTGGAGAAGTTGAATTTGACGATAATTTTAAATTTAACCCGCTGGTAAACGTGGTTTGTGCAGGGATTGTTCATAAAGATGAAATTGTTCAAGGCATAGCCCCCAATGTTGGTGATGTCTTCGTTTTAATGGGTGGTCGCACTGGAAGGGATGGAATACATGGTGTTACTTTTGCTTCTGAAGAACTCACCTCTGAATCAGAACTGGAAAGCAGACCTGCAGTGCAAGTGGCTGATCCCTTTACTAAAAAACAAGTAATGGAAGCCACTTTTGAGGCTTTGGAAAAGGTTAACGTGCAAGGATTGAAGGATTTAGGTGGAGGAGGGCTCACTTGTTGTATTTCAGAAATGGCTGATAAAGGGGGGAATGGTGCCCTAATGGAGTTGACCAATGTACCATTAAGGGAGAAGGGAATGACCCCTTATGAAATTATGTTATCTGAATCACAGGAAAGGATGGTTTTTGTGGTTCATCGTCAAGATGTAGATAGCTTGGTGCAAATATTTGACAAGCATGAGTTAACTTATTCAGTGATTGGCCAAGTAACCAACACCGGACGCATGGTGGTAACCCAAGAAGGAGAAGTTTTAGCAGATTTACCCACCGAATTACTGGCAAATCCACCCATAATACAACGTGACGCCAAAAAACCTGTTAAAAAAGAAAAATATGTGGAAATAGAAGATGGAGCTGTTGATAAATCCTTATTGAAATTAATTTCCAGCCCAAATATTGCCAGTAAGAGATGGGTTTACAGGCAGTACGACCACGAAGTGCAGATTCGAACAGTCATAAAACCCGGAGATGATGCTGCAGTCTTACGAGTAGATGATGATATAGCCTTCACCCTAACCAGTGATTGTAACAGCATCCATTGTTATCTGGACCCCTACCATGGTGGAGCTGGAGCTGTGGCTGAAGCAATACGCAATGTTGTATCCATGGGCTCAGAACCACTCTGCATGGTGGACTGCCTTAATTTTGGTAATCCTGAAAAACCAGAAGTATTCTGGCAATTTTCCGAATGCGTTAAAGGTATGGCAGATGTTGCCAAAAAGTTCCAATTACCCGTAACCAGTGGAAACGTGAGTTTCTACAATGAAACCGAAGGAATAACCGTGAACCCATCCCCAGCGGTGGGTGTGGCGGGAATCATGGACTTGGACAATATCCGGACTATGGATTTCAAGAATGATAACGATAAGATCATCCTTATTGGAAACACTCATCGAGAAATGGATGGATCCGAATACCATAAAGCCATTCACGGATTGGTACAGGGAAATGCTCCCAAAGTAAATATTGAAGAGGAGTATGCATCTGCCCAAGCTGTTCTTGACATTATTCAGGGTGACGAAAATGAATCAGTTACCGCGGTACATGATCTTTCTGCAGGAGGATTAGGTGTTGGTTTGGCAGAAATGGCAATTAAAGGAGATATTGGCGCCACTGTAGATCTATTGAATGTTCCTGGAGCTGAAGGCCTTTCAGCGTCTGAAATACTCTTTTCTGAAACCCATGCCCGTTACCTTATAACAGTGACACCAGAAAAATCAGAAGAAATTTTAGGTAATTTGAAAGAAAAAAATGTTCCAGCAGCAATTATAGGATTTGTTGGCGGTGATTCTCTCAAAATATCCTACGCTGAAAATGATATTAAAATTAGTGTGTCAGAGCTTGCTAATTCTTATCAGGGAGTAATAGAAAAATTCATGGCCTGATCATATGCAAAAAGAACTTTGGAGACAACTGATACATGCATCAGGAGTCTTCATCGTTGTATTAAGTTATTTCTTACCCCCAAATCTCCTGATTATCCTCTGCATAGCCATCTTAGCCTTTGTGGAGATGGTTTTCCGATTGGACCACTACTACAATATACCCATTTTTTCAACTATTCTAAGGGTTACAAAACGCAAACATGACGAAAGAGGATTTGTATACTTTTTCATCGGCATCATCATCACCCTCTACTTTTTCCAGTTCAACATGGCCATTGCTAATGCTGCCATACTAATACTCCTATTAGGAGATTCAGCATCAACTCTCATTGGTAAAAGGTTTGGTAAAATTAAACTTCCCTTTCAGTCCCATAAAACATTGGAAGGGAGTTTAACCTTCTTGATAGTAGGATTCATAGTTTCCCTCACACAATTACCTGTTATTCCCGCATTTGTTGGTGCAATGGCTGGAACTTTGACTGAAGCTTACATTCCAGTTGATGATAACGTGCCCATACCTCTTGTATCCGCATTTGTAATGAGTTTGGCAATATACCTTCTATGAAATAAAAATTTTATAATCTTATAGCCCTTTCATGTTTAAACGATCTTACTGTTCCCAAAAAAATTAAAAAAGAGATTATGAGGGTTGGTAAGATGTAAAGCATGATTTCTGGTTTAATGGTGGGAGTTGATGCCAGTTTCACCATTAAAACCGTTGGAATAAAGTTGAAAATTCCCTGGAAAACGCCTGATTTAACGAAAAGTGGTACAAACAAGATAAAGGTTGCAAATACAAGTACCAATGTTATGGCAGAGTTGGCCTCTTTGGTGCTGTCCACCAACATGGATATTAAGATCCCAATACCTATAAAGCCCAAGCCCATGAAGAATAAAACTAAAGCTAGAAGTACAGGATTGTAAATGGGAACCTTTAGAAGATTGAGAAATCCCATCCATGTAAGGCTTTGTATAAGTGAAAATAACAATATAGGAAATGTTTTACCAATTATAACCATATAACTGGATAATGGAGTCATTAATAAGACTTCGAAGGTTTTTCTCTCTTTTTCGCCAACAACACTGTCAGTGACAATGTTACTGGCTAGGAAAAAGGGTAATAGCAAAATGAATGGTATTATAAAACCATAAATTAATTCCACAAAGTATGCATTGTCCAGTATTAGTGGAACTTCTTTATCCTGGTTGATTTTAATTATCTGGAATTTCACTGGGTTTTGAATGACTTTTACTTGGCTTTCGTTTAACCCTACTTTTTTTAATGCTGTTTCAGTGTTATAATTGTTCACTGCATTGTTGATCTTGCTAGATGTTACTGGATAAAAAACATTTGAATTATCCACTTGTACCACAACTTTTCCCGAATCAGAAAGATCAACTATTGCCACTAATTCAGCCCCTAAGAACGGTTTGGCATCCTCAGTGGTTTTATAATATTTCAGGGTTATTTTCTCATCTTCCAAGTATTTTGCCAAAGAAGATCCCTTTAAATCTGTAGGCAAACCTATGGTTAGGGCTGAAGTTATTCCCGACTCATCCATTAGTGCAGGATCACTGGCCACTGCTGCTGCCACCACCAGACCCACAGCACCCAAGATTATGAAAATCTGAACAAAAACAACCAAGAGGTATATCTTGTTTTGAAGGATGTCTCGGGATTCTTTCCTAGCCAAGGCAATTATTTTTTTGATGTTCGTTGGGACGTTCATATTCTTGTAAATTTATTTTTATTTATTTGGATTCAATTATATGATAATTTACTCCCGTATCTCCCCATCCTGCATTTGAACAGTTATTTGGGCGTATTCTGCCGCCATTGGGTCGTGGGTTACTATAATTATAGTCATGCCTTCCTTGTTAAGTTCGGTTAATAGTTCCATGATCATCCTACTGTTTTTGGTGTCCAGTTCACCAGTGGGTTCGTCAGCCAAGATCAAAATTGGGTTGTTAGCCAATGATCTGGCTATGGCCACTCTTTGTTGCTCCCCACCGGATAATTGTGAAGGTAAACGATGGTATTTTCCCTCCAAACCCATCCGATCTAATATTTCCTTAGCCCTTTCTTTATCCGGTTTAATCATTGGCAGCATAACATTTTCCAAGGCAGTTAACTGCGAAAGCAGATTAAAGCGTTGGAATACGAATCCTATCTGGGATCTCCTTAAATAAGCTTGTTCTTTGCTGGAGAGTTCGCTGACTTTTTTCCCACCTATGGAAACATCCCCCTTGGTTGGCAAGTCAAGTGTGCCCGCTAGGTGAAGGAGGGTAGACTTACCTGAACCAGAAGGCCCCATGACTGCCACGAAACTACCTTCACCTATTTTAAGGTTTACTCCCTGAAGGGCATTTATTTCCTCAGCACCCATCTTATAAGTTTTCCATGCCCCTTTAATGTCCAGTATATCAGTCATAACGTAACGCCTCCACAACATTAAACCTAGAAGCCCTCCAAGCAGGGTAAAATCCGGCCAGAATACTGAGAACTGTGGCTCCGCCCACCACCGCCAAAACCAGCCAAGGTGGAAGCATGTGAATTAAGCTAACCTCTTCCATTCCCAGCAGTGGGCCGAAGAAAATGATGCCCAACTGTAAGAGGATTGCCGCCATAACTAAACCAACCAATGCACCGATAAAACCTAAAAGGCCGGCTTCCATAAGAATGCTTCCCAGAATTTCACGGTTAGTAAAGCCAATTGCTTTTAAAACACCAATTTCTCTGGTTCTCTCGGTTACATTTACTAACATTATATTTACAATACTGATAACGCCCACCAAGAGCCCTATGCTGGCAATAGCCCCAATAAAGAGCATTATACCATTCATCATGTTATCGATCTGTTTGGTGAAGTCAGATTGAGTCATGGCCATTGTTCCAGGAACTTGACTTTCCACATCTTTTTTAGCAGATTCAGGGTCTCCCTTGGCACTGGCAGTGAGGCTAGTTACCTTATAATCGTTAAGAGGTATGGCTTTTTCAACATCTAAATATACAATTCCCATCCCCATTCCTGCACTCTGTTGGGTTATTCCAGTGACAGTGAATTTTTTTCCTTTAATGGTGATTTCGTCACCTATTTTGTAACCAAACTTGTCAACCAATGACTGGTCAATAACCAAGCCAGCGGTACCATTAAATTTGACTTGATCCCATTTATTTATTCCAAAAACAAATAGGGGAATTCTGTTCATTTCGGTGGTAAATTGAGTTTCTTCCTTAATATCGTAAAGTTGTGACATGTTTTTGATTTGGGATACTGTTTTATTGTTCAGATACGAATCTCCGCTGGAACCCATGAATGCTCCTCCAGAACTGTTGTATATAGAAATATCCCCCATCATAGTTTCCGTCTGCTCCTTCATGTAGGATTGCATCCCTGTGCCAGCCCCTATGAGAAGTACAAGAGTAGCTACTCCAATTATTATGCCCAGCATTGTCAGTGCACTTCGGAGCTTTCTTCTTTTTAAGTTTTTGAATGATAGTTTGTAAATGCTCAT
>DUPR01000028.1 GCA_012838205.1 Methanobacterium sp. | reverse complement strand
TCATTGCAAGTAAGCACAAGAAGGTCTTGAGCGCGCGAAAATGCAGTATAGTAAAGCCGCCAGAAGTCAAAGAATTTAGTCTGGTCATACGGCTCAAACGCGGGGCGTTTGTAATACTCATCTTCCACGACTTGCATAATGTCTTTATAAGCCTTTCGCGGAATGTTTCCCAAGGAGTCTACAAATACAATCGGGAACTCCATCCCCTTCGATTGATGAATTGTCAAGAATGATGTTTTTGTCAACCGAAAAATCCCCCATATAATAAACGAAAAGTACCCCACATTTAATAAAAAAATATTACTTTTGAGAATTAAGCCAATCTTGAGTTTCCTTTAAACGGTAGGAATTTCCATTCATGTTAATCATATAGGACTTATGTGTAAGCCGGTCAATCATGGCAGCAGTCATCACCGGATCCATAAATATTTCATCCCATCTTTCGAAAGAAAGATTAGTAGTAATTATGGTTGATTTTCTGCCAGCTCGTAATGATAGGTGCGTAAATAGAAGTTCAGATCCCTCCTTATCAAAAGATATGTATCCTAATTCGTCCGCAATAACTAGATCATATTTCTCAAACTTGTTTTCATAAGCCCTTAAAGTCTTTGCTGAGCGGCTCTCTTTGAGCTGATTTATCAATAGCGGAACAGTTGTGAAAAGCACTTTGTAACCTTCCATACAAGCCTTAATTCCCAAACCTATGGCAATATGGGACTTCCCCGTACCTGGGTTACCTGCCAGTATCACGTTTTGACCAGTCTTAATAAATTCCAATGAACTTAATGTTTTCAGTTTTTTACGGGCATCTTCCGGCAAATATTCTACGGACAGATCTTCTAAATATTTTTTACAGGGAAAGTTAGCCAATCTAATCCGGTTTTTCCTGCCATTCTCATATCTCAGGTCATTTTCTTTTTGAAGAAGATTAAATAAGAATTCTTCATAAGAAATATCACGCAGGTTAGCTTCAGCAATCTCTGTTTCGAATAAGCGCCGAGTAGAAGGCAACCTAAGGGCTTTACAATACTCCGTTATCAACCTGGTCATTTCCTTCTTTGTGGTCATGCTATCGATACCTCCTTAAATTCTTCACCTGTAGATATCAATAGCAACCCATAGGATTTAAGGATATCTCTGGACTTTGTTTCTATATCAGTTACTATCTTCGCTGATACATTAGGCTCAATTGCAGCGCTGCGGTTACAAATAGCAGTTATCTTCTCAGTACTTATGTCTGTAGGACTAACTCTTTGTAATAGACTTATTGCGTTAGTTACTGCTGATAACCCCTTTTCTCCGATAAGTTCAAGTAATTGTATAAATTCCTTTTCCTTTCCGGTATAATAACTATGGTATATTTTTTGTAGCTCTGGTTGAGCTTGCTGGAGGGCAGTACTTCCTGCAAGTGCACCGGGCTTTTTTTTAAGTGTTTTTAAATAGTGTTCTATTTTTATGCTCCATTCGTTATGTCCATATTTTCTTTCATGCTGAGCTATTTTCTCGCCGTTATGGTAACAATGGATCTGCGATGTATATACTTTAGTAAAGATAAATTTACCCACATATGTGTCAGGAACAGAGTAATGGCAGTTATCCACACAAATGGTGGAGTATTTATCTGCTCTTGGTTCCTGAATCCGCGCAGCATCATATTGGGGCATTGCAGGCAACAAATATGGCCGTTCTTCGTTTAATATTTCCAGCGCGCTCTTACCTGCTTTATGCGCCTGGCTTTTTTGATTTAGTGCATTCACCACACTATCCAAATACTCCTGAGCTTCTTCTAAAGAAGCAAATTCATCTCTGCGACTAAAGGCTTTTCTCCTTACGTACTCCACACTTCTTTCTACATGGCCCTTTTCCCACCCGGCACAAGTATTACAAAACCTGAACTTGAAGCCGTAATACAGAGATAATTTTAGTAGTGCTTCAGTGGGTTCCTTTTCGCTTGGCCCGACAAATCTTTTAACCGCTACTTTCATGTTGTCATAGACCATGGTGTGGTAAACACCTTGTATATTTTCGAAAAACTGCGAATGAGCTTCTAAAAAACTCTCGGTTTTCTGATTGTAGAAAAGCTTGGAGTATCGATAATTACCTTTGGCGCTTGTGAAAGCTGACATTTGCAGAATCCTGTTTTTACCTGCTATTTTTAATTTAACATCACCCCAATCAAATTCACATTGCTCGCCTAATTGGTATTCTTGTTTTATATACGCCTCCTTGTTTTTTTGATACAGCCCTCTTACTGCATTACATACGGATGGATAACTAATATCGAAACCTTCATTAATCAACTCCTCATATATATCAATTTTTTTCTTCTGCTGTTTGGCTTTCCCTTCGGCTCTTTTGGTTTCGTTCTCCTTTACATAAAATTCTATCCGGGCCATCAATTCCTCGGTTAGTTTCACCTTCTTGCGTTTACTGGAATCATATTGGGGTTTTTCCATAATATCTGCTACTAAATCGCTATGGCAGCCACTATGACTTTCAAGAAGTTCTCTTTTGGCTTGTTCATAGTTCCTAATATATTTTCTGATCGTCTTTCTGGATATCCCTGTTTCCTCATGTATTTTTCGCTGGGACTCCCCATCATGATAATGACGTAATATTATTTGCTGTTTCTCCTCCAAGCTGATCATCTCCCCAGAACCTCCTATATATCTTTTAGACACATAGGAAAGTCTATTTTATCACGGGGGACTTTTCAATTATTATTCTGGGGTAGTTTTAGATTAGCATAAACAGTATGAGCCACCATGGAATCATAAGATCTTCCCTGGAACTCCTTGGCCAGGTTCAAAAATGATTTAGTAGTTTTAAAGAACACTTCTATGTTCCAGCGTTTACCGTAGATCTGGATGATTTCTTCAT
>DUPR01000027.1 GCA_012838205.1 Methanobacterium sp. | reverse complement strand
CAATTTTAAGGGTATGTTGAAATTAACTGCAATTTACAGATATTGGATTGAAGTGTAAGTTGCTAAGCTTATGAAAACCAGAAATATCCATTCTCCATCTACTAATAATTCCATTCTAAGACGGTTATTGGTTTTATAAAAATAGATGATGTAGAGGTAACAGTAAATTAAACAGAATATTAAGGGCAGTGTAAGGGGTTTGAACAATCCGTAAGATACGCAGATCAGGATCAATATACTCATGGTAGAATTCAAGAAGAGAAGAAGTAGAATAGTTCTTTCAGGACCCACAACCACTGGTATAGTCTGAACTCCAATTACTTTATCTCCCTGATAATCGATCAAATCAAAAAGAACAGTATTAATAAAGCTTTTTATAAAAAAGAAGTAGAAAATAAACAGCATAACCTGAAAACTAGTTTTTCCATTAACTATGGGGAGAAATGTATTGCCTACAGTCCAGCTAAGTGCAACGATTATGCTTTTAACTGGAAAGATGTTCTTAAGTCTAGGTATATTTGGATGTAATTTTTTGCTGTACATTATTCCAGCTAATAGGGGAAATAAAATAATGAGCAAGACCTTCCAACCATAAAAACATCCGATTAACACTGCCAAGAAATAGGTTAACCCAGCACTGTATTTAAATAATGGTTTGTATTTCAAAATAAAACTGGTTCGTTCTGGATTGTTCAATTGGTCTTCTTTAATATCAGTTATTTTGTTTAAGCCGTAAACTGAGTAGATCACTAGGAATGTTGTAAATAATAGGGGATAAATCTGAGGAGTATTGTATAAAGAAAAAGAAAGATAGGTTTTAAAACAGCCACTGATGGCTATGAATAGGGAACTAGAGCTTATAATTATGAAAAAACGTCGTAAAAATTCATAACTGGAATTTCTGAGACTGGTTTCGATAATATTCAAATAGCTGGTTACCCCAGACAACCGCGTCATGATCATCACTAATCAGATCTTTGCTTTTATCATAATCTCCCTGTTCATAGAACAAGCCCAAAGATAAATATTTATCAGTGACAGTGAAAGCAATTCTCACCTCTGGATGGATAATCCCTATTTGAATGTTTTCTCGGGTCATAGAGTTTTTAAGTGCTTTTAAATTATCCGGGTCAATGTCTTGAATTATTTTTTGAATTACATCCTTGGTTAATAGGAGTTCTACATTGATATCATTTTCTAGTATTAAATGTTGGAATAGATCAATGTAATTAAAACGAAAAATTGATGAAACACCTTTAATATAGTTAGATTGTAGAATAATTTCCTGATATTTTTCATGAGGTTTGTAGATTTCTCCGGACTCGGATTCAACCAGGGATGAGTTGTATAAGTTTCCTATTTTTTTAATTAGTTCTGGGGGAATTGCAGAAAGGTCATGATTTAACCAAAACTTCTGGAATTTACTGATAACCCCAATTGTTTTCATATTCTCCTTTAGGTTGTAGGTTATCAAATTACCAATAGGGGTGAGGATGTACTTTTCACCATCTTTAGATGTGAAGTTCCTTTTTTCCAAGTTGCTAAGATTGTAAGATATTGTGGAACTGCTGATGCCTAATCTTTTTTTAAGCTGGCTCATGGTTTGAATGCCTTCACTTAAACAAATCAATATTTTAACCCTAACTGAAGAACTAGAAGTGTATTTTAGCAAATCCTTAATATCGTGATGTATATTAATATAATCCAGAGTAACCATGAATTACCTCCCTTAATATAATAAGAACAGTCCAAAACTGGTTTAAAGCACTTATTTTTTTGTAACATTACTATTCTAATAAATATTAATATAATAATAAATAAGTTATATTCTTTGTTGTTACGTACTTAATCCACATAATAAAATTTTTATAACATCTACTAACATGATGTTACATAATTTCTTATTGATTGTGTTTCAAAAATTGCATTAGTTACCATAATGTAGCTACTTTTAAAAGAGTCCGGAAAAAGATATAGGGTTCGTTTTGTATTCAAAATATGGAAATTCACCTAATAATTAGATATTTTTATAATAACAGATTAACGTGTGAGAAATTGATGAATTGATGTTGTAGTAGAATTAGAAAATAGTATTAAAAATTCATATTCCATAGGAAAAAAGAAAATAAGGGGTTACACTTATGTATCCATCTCTTCCACAGTTCCCACAAGTCAAAATTCCAGTACTTGCACATTTCGTACTTTTAACTGTCTTTGCCTCAACCCTTTCCTGAGTTGCGGTGGTTTTGTTTGCATCATCTGCAGCAAGTGCTTGGGTGGGTGTAGAGTTCGCTGGTTTTTCCCCACTGTCGTCTGTACCATACTATTTTTAGGCTGCTCATAGCACGATTCATAAAAATCTGTATTTACCAGTTTCTTTTAAATATTTATGGTTTAACCATTACATTTAGTTTTTAACCATTATGTTATAAAATAGGGGTAAATAAACTATTTAAAAAAAGGTTGTATTGAGAGGGAAGTTTATTGATTTGTTTATTCTTTAATATTCCCTTTTTTAACCTGGGTTTGGTAATAATCACAAAAATCTTGAAGTGGACATTCATCATGTAAGGGTGATTGGGGCCGGCAGATTGTCTGTCCAAATTGCACCATTAAATCGTTAAGCTCAATCCAGTACTCTTTTGGAACTAATTTTTCGAGTTCTTCCTCGGTTTTTTCAGGTTTTTGGGTGTTGACCAATCCTAAACGGTTACTTATGCGGTGAACATGAACATCTACTGGTATGGCTGGTTTTTGAAAGCCATAAACCAGTACACAGTTAGCAGTTTTACGTCCAACTCCTGGAAGTGCCAGGAGGCCTTTAATATCACTAGGAACCTTACCTTTGAATTCATCCAGTAGTATCCGGGAGACTTCCACAATCCTCCTGGCTTTAACATGGTAAAAACCAGCAGGGCGAATTAGGGGCTCCAACTGGGCAGGGTCAGCATTGGCTATGTCATTGATGGTTTTGTATTGGGAGAAAAGCTGTTCTGAAGCACGGTCAGTGTTGTCATCCCTGGTTCTCTGTGATAGGATGGTTCTAATCAACACCCGGTAGGGATCACCATCTTCAAACACCCTCAAATCATAAAGATTTTGAAGATTTTCCATAATTAGATCAATTGGTTTATCCAAATTAGAAGTAGTTTTAGTAGAATTAGAAGTCGGTTTATCAGAATTAGATTTGTTTGAATTTAATTTCTCAGAACTTTGATGGGGGGTGATGATTATCGCCCCGATTTAACCATTTCTAGAAGAACTCCCACTCCATCCATTATTCCTTGTCCTTCCTGGGCAATAGTGGGAATAATAGGGGCTTCACAATTCAATTCCAATTTATCGCGGTTTAAATCCTGTTTATTTGAAAAAACAACATAGGGAATTTGGAATTGATCCAAACGTTCTATGATCTCCTGATCCGTGGAGGTGATTCCATTACTGTTATCAACTACCAGTATAGCACCGTCCAAGCCCTCTGAGAGGATTTTGCGCATGAATTGAAAACGATCCTGACCAGGTGTTCCGAAGAAATGCACCTTTTCACCACTGATATGGGTACTACCATAGTCTAAACCAGTAGTAGTGCCATTATATTCAACCTTAGCCCTATTATGGCAGATCTGTTCTAAAGTAGTGGTTTTCCCAGAATTATAGGCGCCCATAACTACAATTTTGGTTTCCTTGTTTTTCTTCATTTTAATCCCCTGCAGATCCTGCGATATATTTACTTGCTAAATCAAACTCGATACTTTACTAATCACATTACAATGTTTTTTAGATTTGCATTCTCAAAACATGATTCGGTAAATTAATCATTAATTACTGTATTATTCATGGTCTCATATATAAGTATTTCCTTATTAGGGTATGGGTCATCATCTAATTATGTCATCCACCATCAGAGGGTATCCTCTAAAGGCTATCATCATCAACTGGTTTTGCATGATGATGTTCTTCATAGATTGGTATTGCATGGTGATATTCTAGAGTGAACAGTATTTTCTGATGTGATTGTTCACTAAAATACATCCCCTTTATGACTTTGTTGCAATGACTTGTCTGGAGATAAAAATTAGAGTTTTATAGTATTTTAACTGGACATCCCAGTTTCTGCATAACTTGTGGGAAGTTAGGGAAAGATACCTCATGTGCTGCTGCATCTTTAATGCGCATTCCCCCAGTAACTAAACCCACCAGTGTCAGGGCCATAACCAGCCTATGGTCGCCATGACTCTTCACCACACCTCCATGTGCCCCTCCACTAATAATAAGGCCGTCCCGTTTTTCTTTAAGTTTCACTCCGAGTTTTGACAGTTCAAGAGCCATGGTGTGAACTCGGTCTGTTTCTTTGAATCGTGCGTGTTCAACCCCTACTATGTGGCTTGTTCCCTGGGCCACACTGGCCAGAGCAGCAACTGTAGGAAGGAGGTCGGGGGTGTTTTCCAGATCCACATCAGTCCCCTGAAGTGACGTAGTAAAAAGTTCACCAGGGGGTAGGGAAGCGGCACTGGTTGCAGAATGCAGAGGGACACTCCCACCAGTTCCCTTGATTATAACATGATCGGTTTTTTGCTTAATATCAGCACCCATTTCCTTTAAAATATCCAATATCACCTTATCGCCCTGTTTTGAATCTGAAAAAAGGTTTTGGACTGTTACTTTTCCTTTGAGGATGGCAGCAGCAGCGATCAGGTATGATGCTGATGAATAGTCACCTTCGATGGTGTATTTTTGGGAATGGTAAGTTTGATTAGGGATGTGATACTGGTTTTCTTTTTCATGGTTGATCTTCACTCCGAATTTTTCCATGATATCCAGGGTCATGTCAACGTAGGGTCGGCTTTTAAACTCACCCACTACCTCTAGATCTACATGTGTCTGGGCGTAAGGTGCTGATAATAATATGGATGAGATGTATTGTGAACTCACATCACCCTTAATCTTAGTTTTGCCTCCTCTGAAACCATTTTTAACTATAATTGGAGGTAAACCGTCATCATTTTTTGAAAATGCTTCTACACCTAATGGTTTAAGGGAGTCTAGTAGATCTTGCATGGGACGTTTTTTCAGTGAATCATCACCAGTAAGCACGGTACGTCCTGGTGCTAAGGTGGCCATTGTTGTTAGAAAACGTAGGGTTGTTCCACTGTTTTGAAGATTCAACACCTTTCCTGGATTTTTGAACTTTCCACTGGTTCCATGGACTAGGCAATGGGTATCGTATTTTTTAACTTCACATCCCAATTTTTGGCAAGCATACAGTGTGGCAAGGGTGTCTTCTGAGTAAAGAGGGTCTTCCAGGCGAGACTTTCCCTGGGCAAGGCATGCTAATAAAATAGCTCGGTGGGTGTAACTTTTAGAGGGTGGTGCTTTTACTATTCCTTCAATTCTATCTGCCCTTTCCACTACCAATTCCACTGGATCACCATTTTCATTCTTAAAATCATATTTTTTCTTAAACTCATCCATTTTGTAGGGGGGTGGGGTGTTTTTATGGGGAGTTTAGATTACCAGTTCCACAACCAGGTCCAGTTTTTCCATGAGAATTAGGTCTACTTTTTCTCCAGTACTCCCTACCAATTCTTTCCTACTGGTGATGTGTTCAGTTCCAACCTTGGATCCTTCAATATCAATGTAACCATTTTCTGTAATTTTTTGTGCGATCATTTCCGGATCTTCTTCTTTTAAGTATTTTACAATTATTGGGGCTTGGCCCTTAAATTCTGGGCCTATTTTATCCATTCTGGGGGTAACTTCCACCACTATTTCACGGACATCTGGTTTTCCACGAGTTATCACAACATTTTCAATACGCATGGTCCCTTTAATATCCGATTCCAGCAAATCAAGATAATTGTAGACCTCTTCCGAAGATGTGTAGATGGTTGCTTTTTTCAAGGGAGTATTCAGGGGCATTTTTTTACTGGCCTTGAATCGTCTAAGTTGGCTAATTACATCCACTCCTACTTGGCCAACAGCCTCAAAAGACACGTCTAACAAGTTTTCTTGAACTTTTGGCCACATTTCAAGGTGAATACTCTTATAGGTGGGATTATCTGACTTCACACTTCTGGATTGGTTGTTATCATCTTCTTTTGCACTTCCAGCTTGGCTGTTGTTTTCAAGGTAATAATTTATTTCTTCAGTGAAATGGGGGGTGAAGGGTGATAAGAGTCTTAACGAAGTTGATATCACTGTTTTCAGGGTGTAAAGTGCTGCTTGTTTTGATTGACTCTCGTCATCTGTGTAAAGTCGGTATTTGACTGCTTCGATGTATTCGTCACAGAAGTCATGCCAAATGTAGGATTGGATACTGTTGCGGGCATGGGCGAAGTTGTACTCCTCCATGGCTTGGGTTACCTCCCCTACCAGATGGTTTAGGACGGATAATATCCATTTATCAAGAGGTTTTAAACTGTTTATTATGTTTTCATCATTTTCTTGTTGGTATCCGGCAAGGTGCATGTTCACGAAGCGGAAAGCGTTCCAAAATTTCCTTAAAAATTTGTATCCGTGCTGTACATCTTTCCAGGCGAAGGGCACATCAGAGCCTGGTACACTGTTAGCAGCCCACAGACGCAGGGCATCAGCCCCATACTCTTCCACCACTTCTTCGGGGATAATGACGTTACCTCTAGATTTACTCATTTTATGGCCGTCTTCTCCAAACACCATTCCATTGACCACCACATTTTCAAATGGGGCTTTTCCAGTTAGAGCTAGGCTACGTAGTATGGTGTAGAAGGCCCATGTTCGGATGATGTCGTGTCCTTGCTGGCGGATACTGGATGGGAATAATTCTTTGTATTCTGGTAATGGCCAGCCAGCAATTACCAGGGGTGTTATGGAACTGTCCATCCAAGTGTCCAGGACATCGACTTCTGGAGCGAAGTCTGTAGCTCCACATTGGCAGGGATTTGAAGGCTGAGTTTGTGTTGGGTCTATTGGTAGTTCCTCTTTTGAGGGTAACATGACTTTGCCGCAGGATTTACAGTACCATACTGGTATTGGTGTGGCGAATATTCGTTGCCTGCTTATGCACCAGTCCCAGTCCATGCTTCCCGTCCAGTTTAAGAGGCGGGTTTTCATATGTTCAGGCATCCATTCCATAGCTTGGGCTGTTTCTATGATCTGGGGGTTTAATTGTTTGACTGCAACGAACCATTGTTTTTTAACCAGGATCTCAATAGGTGTTTTGCATCGCCAGCACTGACCCACATTCTGGTCTACCTTCTCTTTTTTAGTGAGGAAACCTTCCTTTTCAAGGTCTTCTACTATGAGTTTTTTACATTCTTCTAGGGTCATTCCACAGTATTTGCCACTGACTTTTTGCATTATTCCTTGTTCGTTTATGGCTTCAATTATGTCTAGGTTGTAACGGTTTACCCAAGTTACGTCGGTTTTATCCCCGAAAGTACAGATCATAACTGCCCCGGTACCGAACTGAGGATCAACTTCTTGGTCGGTGATTATTTCAACTTCACGGTCAAAAAGGGGTACTTTTACTTTTTGGCCAGCTAGGTGTTGGTAGCGTTCATCATCAGGATGCACTACCACTGCTACACATGCTGCCAGTAATTCCGGCCGAGTAGTGGCTATCGGCACACCAGATTCATCATTGCTTGCAGGAAATTCGAGGTAGTTGAGGAAGGTTTCATTTTCCTGGTACTCAACTTCGGCAAAAGCAATGGCTGTCTCGCAGCGGGGACACCAGTTTACGGGGTGCACATCCCTGTAGATTAAACCATCATGGTACATCTGGAGAAAACTGGTCTGTGTTTTTTCCTGATACTCAGGGGTCATGGTCACATACTCTCGGGACCAGTCCTGGCAGTAGCCCATTCTCTGCATCTGTCTTTTCATACCCTGAATATTTTCACGGGTTAGCTCAATACACATCTTCCTGAATTCTTCCCGTGAAACATCATTCTTCTTGATATCATGGATCTCCTCAACTTTAACTTCAGTGGGCAGACCGTGGCAATCCCATCCCTGGGGGAAAAGAACTGAATATCCATTCATACGTTTCCAACGAGCTATCAAATCCATGTAAAGCCAGTTTAATACATGGCCTATGTGGATGGAACCAGTGGGATATGGTGGGGGGGTGTCAATAATATAACGTGGACGGTTTTCATCTGGATTAAAATGGTACAGATTAGTTTTTTGCCAATATTCTTGCCATTTAATTTCTTTTTTATGATGGTAGTCCTTGGGAACCTCAACTTCGTTCATCTTAGGTCTCCTCTTGGTTAGTGAATAATCATAAATTCTTAAATCTGCCAAACCAGTAAAAAAATTAATATAAACTTAATATACATCCTTTCAGGTTTGGTTTTATTAAAATTTTATTATATTTCTAAGTTTTATTAACTTTTGGATATGGTCTATTAGTAGGATATGAATTTCTGGGTTAAATAATATATTTCCAAGTAAAATATTTAATTCTAAGAATATCAATATAATAGACTATAATAGTTTAGAGTATAATCTTTTTAATATACAGTCACAATGGTTATACTTTAGGTCATTAAAAACATGGAATTACAATCTACGGAAATTAAATCCCCCATTTTTATTGGTTTAGATAAAAGGTGAAAATCAATATGGAAATGTTATGGTTCTACATTGCAGTGATCCTGGCAATCAGTGATGAAGTACACACCCAAATATTCTGGAAAATGTTCTTTGATTTTTATGTATTATTAGCCGGATTAATCCAGGAAATCTTGGATTCCAATATAGCATTGTGGATGGTTCATGAAGTTATGGAGGCAATTTTCCACTTTGTCTTAATATCTATACTTTTCTTATCAGTGGAGATAGGGTTTTTAGCAGCACTAATCCACCTGTTAGTTGACTTATACCATGAAGCTGCTGGGTTGGAGATGAACTCATTACAGCACCGAGCACTGCACTTCACAGTAGAGTCTATTTTCTTCATAGCCATATTTGGCTTGTGAAACACCTACAAAAAAATTTATACCATAAAAAAAATTCCGATATCAAGTCTTATATTAGATATAAGTAATTCTTGCAATAAAAATCAAAATAAATTAGACGGAAATAGTCATAGATTAAGCTTTTTAAAATATAATCCTAAAATTGAAATATTTTCGAAACAATTAAAAAAAAATGTTATAGAAGAGGAAAAGGTATGCCAGTTATAAAATTCACTTACACGGATCTGGGAGAACTACTAGGTCAAAATATTGGCCAAAAAGAACTCATTGACCTACTACCCATGATAGGGAGCGATATTGAAGATTATGATGATAACGAGGTTAAAGTAGAGTTCTTCCCCAACCGTCCAGATTATCTGTCTGTGGAAGGAGTTGCCAGAGCACTCAAAGGATTCCTGAAAATAGAAGAAGGATTACCCCACTATCACCTGGAAAGCTCAAACACCAGCATAACTGTTGATCCAGAATTAGAAGAGATCCGACCCTACACTGCATGTTGCCTGGTGAAAGGCATTCATCTTACTGAAGATAAGCTACGCCAACTCATGGACTTCCAAGAAGACTTGCACTGGGTTTTAGGTAGGGATAGGAAAAAAGTAGCAGTAGGTATTCACAACCTTGATGTTCTCCAGGGACCTTTCCGTTATTTAGCTTGCCACCCTGATGAAGTGTCCTTCGTACCCCTGGAAATGGATGAACCAATGACCCTCAGGGAAATACTCACTGAACACAAGAAAGGACGATCATACGCCCACCTAATAGATGAACACGCTAAATATCCAATAATTATGGACTCTGAAGATAACATACTATCAATGCCTCCGATCATCAATGGAGAACTCACCAAACTAACCACTGAAACACGAAACCTCTTTGTGGATGTAACTGGAACTGATCAACTGGCAGTGGAACGCACCCTAAATATAATTGCCACCAGCTTCGCAGAAACCGGTGCCCAGATACAGACAATGGAAAACATATACAAAGATGGAACCCTCACTAGACCAGACTTAACACCCAAAAAGCGCATGGTAAGCGTGGAAAAAGCTGAAAAGATTATAGGAATATCTTTATCTGCAGACAAAGTGGCGGATGCTCTGAAAAAAGTTCGCTTCGATGCAGAAGTCATTGACCAGGACACAGTTAAGGTGATGATTCCTGCCTATCGAGTTGACATTCTTCACGAAGTGGATATAATTGAAAACGTGGCAATTGGCTATTGTTTCCGTAAGATAAAACCAAAATTACCCCAAGTGGCCACAGTAGCCCGGGAAGATCCTTATCATAATTTTGATCAGAATGTCCGGGAAATCATGAATGGACTGGGATTTTCTGAAATAATGAGCCTAATGCTCACCAACGAAGAAAACCACTACCAAAAGATGATGATCCCGGAAACTCAGCGGGTGGAAGTTGCCCAGCCAATCAGTCAGGACAGGACCATGATCCGTCAAAGCCTGTTAAATGGACTTCTAGAATTCTTTGAGGATAATAAACACGAAGAATTGCCCCAGAAAATCTTTGAAGTGGGGGAAACTGTTTATCTGGATGAGGAGAAGGAAACCCGGACCGTGGGTGTAAAGAAAATGGCGGCAATGATCACCCATTCCCAAGCTAATTTAACTGAGATCAAATCAATCACCCATGCCCTGGTTAGCAATTTAGGCTTGGAAATGGTTATTGAAGATCTGGATCAGCCCACATTCATTCCGGGGCGATGTGCGTATCTTACGGGTGTTAAAAAGGGAACTTCTGAGGTGTGTCTAGAGGGGTTCTTCGGTGAAATAAATCCTCAAGTCATTAGGAACTTTGAACTAGAGTATCCTGTGGTAGCAGTGGAGGTTGCGTTTAAGGGTTTTTGATTAAACCCTATTGGGAACTTTTTAATTTAAAAACCCCTAATAAAACAAGCCTTAATTTTTTTAAGTTTTTCTCCCTGCACTATATAATAATTTTTGATTTCAAATTCTTTGGCTGCTTCCATAATCTGCAAACCTAACAGATTAGCTTCCAAGGCAAAATGGACATCATCACTTTTTTCAAATGCCTTATGAACAATCTTGGTAACTTTCGAATATGCCAATTTTAAATCATCAAGTGGTACATGATGGTAGCTTACCTTGAAATTGGCAGGTAGATTCAAACCAGAAATTAACAAGCCCAAAGGTTTTTTACTGAGATTGTCTTCATGGATCAACAACAATTTCTGGGAGCATGTTTTTGAAATCGCATCTTCTAAAAGTGAATTAGTTATGTTGGCTATGAGAATTGTGTTCATCATATTTTTTTTTATAGTTTTACGGTACCTGAAAATAAAGGTTTTTTCACTAACCAATCACTGTCACTGTTAAGTTTCGCTGCCTTGGACCATCTAATTCAATGAAAAAGATACTCTGCCAAGTTCCCAGCATCATCTTACCATTTTCAACTGGGACGGTCTGGCTTCCTCCCAATAAAAAGCCCCGAATATGACTATCTGCATTGTTATCAATACGATCATGCTGGTATCCAGCACCTTGTGGAATGACCTTTTCCAACGTTAATTTGAAATCTCTTACTAAACCAGATTCATTTTCATTAATAACCACTCCAGATGTGGAATGGGGGCTGTAAACATTTAAAAGTCCCTCTTTAATGCCACTGCGTGATAAAATTTCGGAAACTTCAGTGGTGATATCCTTTATTTCTACCCTCTTCTGGGTGTTGATCTTTAATATTTCCCGTGCTTTTTCCATTAAAATCCCCCTCACACTTTTTTTGGGAACAAACCCATTTTTAAGTGATTTCTTGCAAGCAGTGATCCTATCTGAGTATTTTTGGATTAAGGGTCTATGGATTCTTAAAGTTAGCAGTTCTTATCTAAAATAGTTGGAATTGTGTATCAACATCACTCTGGTCCATCATCCGTTCACAGTAGTAGCAGCGAAGGATTAATGGTTCATTATTCAATACTATGAAGCGTGTTTTGACTGGTTCATCAGTGTTAGTAATGCAGTTAGGGTTTGAACAGCATATTATATTCTTAATTTCATCTAAAAGGTTGACTTTTCCTTTTTCAACAATTTCGTAGTTTCTAATAATGTTTATAGTGGCATGAGGTGCGATTAGGGCTATTTCATCTACTTCTCTTGAAGCCAGTTCCCTGCCTTCGATCTTAACAATATCCTTACTACCCATCTGACTGGATTCCACATTCATGGCCAAGGTCACACCAGTCTCTTGACTAGGCAGTTCCAATATTTTAAGGACTTTTAAGGCATTATTCGCACTAATATGATCAATAACTGTGCCATTTTTAATGGGTTTTACCTTCAATTCCTTAGGAGTTTTCATGTTTCACCCTTAACAAGTTCTTGAAGTAGATTATTCTGATAATATTTTATAAGATTATCCATTATTGATGATGAAATTTTTAGGATAAACTTGTAATAGACTGATATTTTAAAAAAAATATTCACAAAAATTCCAGAAGAGAATACAGAATTATTTTTTAAAAATAATTTAAATACATTCAATTTTTAAGACAAAACACCAAAAAAAGGGAGAAATGTTGGAATTTTTAAAAAAATAATTCCATCAGCGTTTATCCAGCACCATTTCAATAAACTTAGCATAAACTGGTCTGGTGATGAATATTCCAACTAAAACTCCGATTATAGTGGTGAATGCAAAACCAGATAGCACACCTATACCAGTGGCTCCTCTGCTAAACCCAATGTATGCTAGTGGTAGCATGGCTGCGACAAGAGTACCGGCAGCAGCAAATATGACAAAGAAAGCCTTTTTTATCTGAGACCGTACTCCGCCGATTCTTTTTTTCTCCTTAAACCCTTTAAGCACCTCATCAGTGATGATGATCTGATCATCAACTCCAGTTCCAATAGCCGCAATTATACCAGCAATAGCTGCCAAGTCAATGTTCCAGTGAATCACCGCGGCAGTACCTAAAATCAGAATGAGTTCGGCAATGCTGGTCAACATTATTGGAACAATTAGTATGATCTTTCGGTACTTTAGCATGATTATTCCTGAAATAACCACCAATGCTAACAAGCCAGCTATCAGAGCACCATGAATAAACTGATCACCTAGTTCTGCGGAAACACTGCTGACACCCACAATTTTAACTTTAACTGGCAGTGCACCGGATTGTAAGAGTGTTTGAATACTTTTAGCCTCTTTCACTGCTTCTTCCTTGGTTGGTGATCCTCCACTGATCTCCACAGTTGTGGATGCTTGACCAGTGGCCAGTCCTGGGGAAAGTTCAGGGGAGGTTATAAGTTGATCATCCAGATACATTTCAACAGGAACACCACCCTGGCCCTTAGCTATATTAGCAAAACGTTTAGCACCTTCCAATGATACTGTGAAAGGAACACGCCATTGGTTCCCGGTTACTTGGAATGGTTGTACATTGGTAATGTCTGAACCCACAAGGGCTGTTTTATTTTTGATTTTTGCTTCGAATTTACCATGAGTTCCCACAATTTTTGCCACATCATCGGGTTGTACTCCGGCAATTTCAACGATCACATTTTGATTCCCACTGGAGTAAACCTTCACATCTTTAACACCGAAAATGTTCAACCGTTTATCCATAACTGCAGTAACAGTGTTCATAGTAGCACTATCTACAGGCTTTTCCAGTTGAATCTGTATAACTGACCCGCCTTTAAGATCTAAACCCTGTTCAATCCCAAAAAAGGACATGGCAGCTATGCTCCCAATAATCAGCACGATAAGTAATATAACTCGTTTATCTTTGAGAAATTCCTTGTACTTCATTTTCGTGCCTCCAAGTACCATCTAAGTATGCCAAGGTTCATTAGCCAGGTGGTTAAAATATCCGCAGTTAAACCGATAATAAGCACAGCAGCTATATCTGCCAAAGTCTGAGCTGAGGGGATTAGGAAAATAACCACCAAGTATAGGGTGACCATGGAACTAATGGATGTTACAGCCATGGTCAGACCAGTTTTCATTGCAGTAATAGCTCTTTGTGTAATTGTTCCTTCCTTTCGTTTCAGGATTCTGGTGGTTAACAGGATATCAGTATCTACACTGTAACCAATAAGCATGAGTATGGCACCCACAGATGCAACTGAAAGCGGGATTCCGAATAAGCTCATTCCCCCAATGGCAATGATAATATCTGAAAGTGCAACTGTGATAACTGCAATACTGGGAACGAAGTCACGGAAAATTATAAACACAGTTATACTCATAAAGATGAATGCAAAGGCCAGAGCATAATAGATCTGGGTCATTGATTCTTTACCCAATACTGGACCCACTGATCTGTAACTGGAGATAGTTCCAGTTCCCTCCAGAACAGATGATAATTCCACCACATCCACATTGCCTGCAATCTCTACAGTAGCCTGATTTTTACTAACCATAACATCAACTTGTTGATTGGAAATACCATCACTAATTAAAGCTTTTAGTTCACCTTGACTTATTGGCTTTTCCAAATGTACAACAACTGTTGTTCCACCTTTTAATTCGATACCCTCCTCCAGACCAATGGTAAGTGCCAATATAATGGCTATGATGGTGATCACCACTGGAATGATGATGAGGGGTTTGTATGATTCTAGAAACCGTTCATAGTTTATCAAACAGATCACCAGTTTTTCTATTTAAGAAATTAAATCAATTTTTTCATATTTGTAATAGTTTGTTTTCGATATATCAATTTAATTTAACATTAATAACTTGATTCATTATTACTAGTTTGATTTAAAATTGTATAGTGTTATATATATTATTAAGTGTTTTCTGGCTTATCAGATTCCATATATGTGAAGATCTTCTTCTTGGACGATTTTTGCAACATCATCCACTAGTTCTTCAATTTTTTTACCACCAGTTTTCACTTGGAAAGATTTAATCATCCTGCCACCCCGAGGCTCTATTTTTTCTCTGATTCTCTCAATCACCTTCTGACCACCAGAACTGCCCATAGTAGCAAACAGAATAACATCTTTACCCTTAAAATCGCATTGGTCAATAAGGGTGATAATAGCTGGTGCAGGTTTACTGCCCCAAGTAGGACTTCCAATATAAACCAGATCATAATTGGATAGATCCACAGTTTCAGGTTTGATTAAAGTTTTCTGCTCACGAAATGCATCCACTGAAGCTTTTAAATAGTTCAATGGACCGTTTCGTTCAGTCAAGTCAACTATTTCAACTGTGTCAGCATTAATTTCCTCAGCCAGAGTTCTAGCTACCAGTGCTGTTTTCCTACTTCTTGAATAAAACAAAATAATAGTTTTCATTTTTACCTCAACCAATTAATAGTTCTGGTGCGTTTTTTTTAGAAACTAGGGGTTCATTTAAGAATAAATCTATTATTAGAAGATTATTATAAGGTTCACACTAATTTTTCATGTATTCTTTTCATAAATCCTTATAATCTTCATAAAATATGTGGATCAAAGTTTATAAAACTTTAGGGATGTAAACCCACAGCTTCCAGGGACATTGTCTCGGCAAACCCACACATCAAATTCATGTTTTGAACAGCCACGCCTGATGCACCCTTAACCAGATTGTCAATTGCAGAAATAATTACTAATCTGCCGTTTTCATCAATTTCAAATCCACCTATGTGGCATAGGTTAGACCCGCGAACAGAACTGGTTCTTGGAACTTCCGACACATCCATCACCCGAATGAAAGGTTCATCATTGTACTGTTTTTGGTAAAGCCCAAATACTTCATCAGGTGTAACTTCAAGATGTGGGAAACAGTGTAGAGTTGTTATAATACCTCGGATAACTGGTACAAGGTGGGGTGTGAATGAAACTCGCACATTTCCATATTTTCTGAGTTTTTCCTGGATTTCTGGCATGTGACGATGGTTGGTTAATGCGTAGGGCACTACATTATCACCAATATTGGGGTAATGGGTGGCTGGAGTGGGGTTTATACCAGCACCACTCACACCACTTTTAGAATCAGCAATAATAGTGTCCACTAAGCCGTTTTTCACAAGAGGTATTCCAGCCAGTATTGCACCAGTCACATAACATCCTGGATTTGCAACCAGGTTTGCATTTTTGATTTTGTCCCGGTACATTTCAGGCATTCCATAAACAGCTTCTAAGGGTTTTTTATGTTCCAATCCGTACCATTTCTCATAGACGCCAACATCATCGAATCGGTAATCCCCACTTAGATCAACTACTTTAATCCCCTTTTCCACCAGTTCAGGGACTATGTTCATGGAAGCACCGTGGGGGGTGGCAGTGAATGCTAAGTCAACATCCAAGTCTGATGGGGATTGATTAGTGAATTTCAAATCCATGTCATGCAAGTGGGGATGTATCTTACCTATAGGGGTGTCTGCGTACTGTCTGGAAGTGGCAGCCACAACTTCCACTCCACTATGAATTTCAAGGAATCTTAAAAGTTCGCCTCCAGTGTAACCACTGGCTCCAATAATTGCTACTTCTAACATATGTCTCACATTCATTTCTTAGTTGGGCTGGTTATTAAATTATTTCCATTCACTGAGATTTCTATTAATTGAGAATACTAAGCTCCTTGTTCACTTATTATTTTTAAGGGGAGGCACAATTGAGATACGCATAATAGATTTTAATTTTTGATCTAATCCCCACATCCAACTCATATTAGCCTATAGAATCATTATCATTACCCTAATTTTTCCATGATAAGTCTACCAACTATAAAAAAGTTGCATGATAAGTCTACAAACTATAAAAAAGTGTGATTCCGGGATATATGCATGATTTTTTTAAAAAAAATTTAGGATCCAAATTAATTAATTTCAAAAAAATGAGTCAATATTGAAAATGATTTTCGTATAAAAATTAATCAGAATGATCATCTTCTAAAGCATCTTCAAAGGCATTTTTATGTAAATTAGCGGCCATCTCCCTTTTAGATTCATCATCAGTGAAAAGTCGCATCCTACCAGCTCTGCAAGGGTAATGTTGTATTTTGAGTCCTACTTTAATTGGTAAATTGGTGGTTGATTCTCCGGTAACTGCCTCAGCCACAAATTTAGTGCTACCACAGGGAGCACACCTTAAAACCTCCACATCAACTACTTTATCCCCTTGACAGTTAACCCTGACTTCTGGTTTCCCAAACACAGAAACAAACTCATCAAAAGCAGCATTACCATTCTCAGTAAGGTCGCACATGTTTTCAGGACACGTGACATTACCATAGCTTTCTAACTGGTTTTTAAACCATTCACCTTTCCAGGCGCCTACAATGATCCATTCCACTTTATCATGAAGGGCTTCAACCAAGTCAAGGGCCAGATCAGGATGTAAAACATAGCTAAGAATAAGATCAAACTTTTCCAGCTTATTGATGATCTCTGGTGAAATATCAATTTCATCCATAAAGGCAGAACCTGGTGGATCTATCAAGATATACTCAGAGTCAAATTCTTCTTTAATTGTTTCATAAGCCCTTTCACCATAAGAATCATCAGTTATGATTGCTACTCTCATATTAAAAAAACTCCATTGGATTTGGATAAATTATTTACTCGTTTTTCATCAGATGCTAAACAATATATTCAGTATGTGGTTTATTTGGTAATCATGGTGCCGATACCCTGTTTAGTGAAAATCTCAAGGAGTATGCTGTGTTTTATCCTTCCATCAATTATATGTGCCGATTTAACTCCATTTTCCAGGGCACTGATACAAGTTAAGACCTTAGGTAACATACCGTCTTGCACTGTTCCATCTTCTATGAGTGTTAAAACTTCTTTTATATTGGTTTTTTTAATAAGACTATGGGGATCTGAAGAATTTCGAAGAATGCCTGGGACATCGGTGAGTATGATGAGTTTCTCAGCACCAACCTCCCCAGCCACTTCGCCAGCCACAGTATCCGCATTTAAGTTTAAGGTGTTAGCCTTATCATCCACCCCAATTGGGCTGATTACGGGTATGTACTGGTTTTCAGTTAAAACTTCCAGGATTTCGGGGTTTATAGATTCAATTTCTCCCACCAGTCCCAAGTCAACCATTTGCTCCTCACCAGTATCCTGGTTTACAACAACTTGGGGGGAACGTTTACGAACTTTTAATAGTAGGTTATCTTCCCCAGATAATCCAACACTTTTACCACCGTGCAATCCAATGTTGGCCACTATTTCCGTGTTGATCTTCCCTACTAGGACCATTTTCACAATGTCCATGGTTTCCTGATCAGTTACACGCAATCCTCCAATAAATTTTGGTTCCTTACCTAGTTTGTTCATGGAACGGGATATTTCAGGACCCCCTCCATGAACTACTATAGGGTCCATGCCTACATATTTGAGTAGTACGGTGTCACGGGCTGTGGAACTCTTGGCATCTGAATCGATCATGGCATGGCCACCGTACTTGATCATTATCTTTTTCTGGTGGAATTTTTTAATATAGGGAAGGGCTTCAATAAGAATATTAACTGTTTCCATAAAAACACCTTGTTAATTAGTTTTTGATAAATTAATATAAAATTTCTGAATGTAATTAGCATGTTTTTTTTTTATTTTGCCTTTTTTTATAAACCTTGATAGATTTTTCCAAACTCAATGCTATTTTAATAGTTAATTTATATCTTCTCAGATATTATAGGTATTGTTCAATTATTCACTAAGCATTTACCATCTTATTTTCTCCAATATCTAAATCAAACTGTGAAATAGTAACTAAATTAAATGTAGGGGTGAATAATAATAACATGGCAGATTATAAGGTGCAATCGGAGGGAGACAATGATGATTTTGTTTACACCCGGTCGTTTCGAAAGATATATAACATGTTTCGCAGTTTAAAAAACCAGAAAGGAAGATTTGTATTAATTACAGGTAGTCCTGGGACTGGTAAGTCTGCTAATATTTACACTGCTTTGAAAATTCTTGATTTAAATGTTTATGATCCCACACTTTTTTTGGATGACCCAGATATGAGTTCTTCTGAGGTTTTCAGTGAATTTTACAGGACACTGAGAAAAGATCTCGGTGTTAAAACCAATGAAGAAGTTTACAAGAAAGTGCAAGAATATGATGTAGTTTTATTAGCAGATAAGATTTTAGACTCAGAATTCATTGATCAAGATAAGGTTGGATTGAGCTTATGGTCATTGAATAAAGGTTTTGATACTTTCCCCTTCTATTTTGGTATATTAATGGAATATTTTAAGCATAAGAATGATCTTACCCAGGTAAATGTCGTAATTCAAACTGCCTTCGTTTTCAGGTTTAAGGGTGTTAAATATGATATTTTAACTGATTTTTTCATAGTTTCACAGTTTATTGTTTTTATTTTAAACCTGTTTTTTGATGTAATACGTATTTCCTATTCTAAGGAGGAAACCCGAGAGATTGTGAAAAAGAACTTCAAAGTTGATGATAAACAAATCATGTTATATATTGAGGAGTATGGTTGCAAACCTCGGGTTATTTTTGAAAAATTGGAAAAAGAGTTAAAAAAATAGGAATAATATTGTTTTTATATTCCTATCTGAAGTCGATCATTCCCTGCTGGTAGAAGTTCTGAAGTTCAGTATAGTGTGTTAACTCGTAATTAGCATAGGGGTCTTTAAAGTAGGGTAAAACCATGCCTCTTAATGTGTATACATAGGCGGGTATGATTCCATATTGTTTCCTCACTATATCAAAGAATAATGGGAATCCGCAACCCTGAGCAATCATAGGGTTGTCTTTACGGGCCGTACCATGCCAATACATGGGTATAGGTCCTTCCTGCCCATTTTCCCTGGCAACACCATAAATATAGTCTAAAGCTTCATCGAGGGTGTTGAAAACGATTCCATCACTCTTATATTTATATCTACCTTCAGGGGCGCCGAATAATGCTATCTGTAATGAATCCCAGTAGTCAGTATCACCTACTGCACCGGTTCCCTGGGAGTCAATGAAGGCCAGTTCAAGGATCTCTATATCTCCCTCTTTGTAGTTACGGTAGTTAGAACTACCAGCAAAATGCACTACTAGTACTGATTTAGAATTATGTTCTTTGGCGAATTTGGCTAATAATTGAGAATGCAAGTGTCCCGGATACATATCGGGATTGGCGACTTTCACAAATGATAGCCTACCTTCGGGGGTGATTGGACCATTTACTGTTGATACATAGGCGTAACCTACTATTAACAGGATAACAGCCAGTACAACTAACGACCATCTCATTATATTATATCTCCTGCTGAAATATCATTTTCATCTGTTTATTGTATTCAATTGTTGGGGGTTGTTTTTAGTATATTCCACTAAATTCATAGTTACTTTAATAAATCAAGTTTTTTTTTAATTTTTAAGTTCTGAAATAATATCTTATTAACCATATCCGATAGTATATGGTCTGTTCCCCCTAAAAATTTTAAAATTATCATAAAAATTGCTGGTACTTTATTCTGTTATATCATTGTTTTTTTTTATTCTAATAAAACTTTTTTTGCTAGGTTATTCTGTTAACAACGGTTTTTTTTATTTTTCGGCAAAGCTGGTTCCCATTTTTATCATATCTATAATTTCATCATTCGATAGTGAGTAATAGGTCATTTTACCTTCTTTCCTGAATTTTACCAAGTCTTTATCTCTTAGCAGTCTAAGTTGGTGAGAAACTGCTGAATCTGTTATCTCCAGAACTGCGGCTAAATCGCAGACACAAATCTCTGTTTGAGTTAAAGCATAGAGTATTTTGACTCTAGTAGGGTCACTGAGCACTTTGAAATGATCGGAAATGAGTTGAAATGTTTCATCTTGAAGCATTTGTGATTTAACACCCCTCACTGAGTTTTCATTGATACATTGGAAATCACAAAGTTCATCATCATTCATATAGATCCCTTTTTTTGCTTTATTTTTACAATATAATACTTTACTTAAATTATCATTAATATAATATATACTTAATTGTTCAAGTATTCATTTATTATTAATTGGCATCTTTTTTTTAAAAAACCATAGCTGGATATAGTCTGTATATATTAAAAAAGGACTTATCTAAATAATTAATACACGGCGTTATTGGACTATAACTAGCTTTAACAAGAATTTATGGCAAATATTTTTATTAAATATGAGAATTACTGTAACATGCTCAAAATGAGAAACCTAAGAAATAATTAGGCTGTTTATGGGATGAATAAAGATAGTCCCTAGCGGAGTCGAACCGCTGTCGCGAGATCCAGAGTCTCACATGATTGCCACTACACCAAGGGACTAAGGGAATAATTTTAACCTTTTACAATATAAACTTTTAGCCCTTCAAACCCACTTTCAGGAACAGGGTATTGATTCTTTTCAATTCCTTGAAAAAGGTTTTCAATGTTTTAATTTATCTACAAACATGTTTTTTCATTTTGATTAATCGAAAAAAGACCTAGTTCTAATAATATACCCATGTCAATATCTTTTCACCATTATTGCTGGTGGGTTTAGATTATTTCAATGATTTTGTTGATACTAGTTACATTCCTTTTTAGGGTTAATATCAAAAGACTGCACTATGGTAGTGGAGTGATTAAAATCTATTTATAAAACACAGTAAGAATATTAAACAAGATATATCCCAGAACTTAGGAAATATTATGCAAGTTATACAATGATAAATAAACTTTTTTTAATGATTTAGCCCAAGGTAAAAGTGATAATGCTACATTAGAATGATATTTGGATATTTTTTATTATTAATCAGATTTTTTTATGAAGTTTTTTTGGGCAGGGTATCATGAATATTTTTGGTTTTGCTCATCAAAAATATTAACTGTGGAAAAAATTTTTAAACATGAATTTTTTTGTTTAAAGTGCTTAATATTCTAATATAAATTTTTATAGGTCTCCGAAACCTATATAAAGGATGTTATATAAGTTTAACTTGCAAATACTTTATTAAACCACGATCAATGGAGAAGCAATAGCAATATTACTAATTGCCTCCCTAAATTTATGCCCGCAGGACCCAACCAAAACTCCCCATTCAAATAATCCCTGCGGGGTTCTCCATTGATAAATGACTATTTCTAAAAATTTCAGTAATTAATATCCTGTTAACTTTTACTCGTAGAGATATTAATTATAATTCTGAGAATTTTCTGATAAAAACTTCAATCTGAAACTAATAAATCTAATAGGTTAATTAGATAATATATACAACGAGTTAGTCGAAAAATTATAACAGATGAATTTGAGGGTAAATGGAGTTAAAAGCTATTGGTTTGGTTAAATCTCCTTATAAAATAAAAAAAGGATCCCCACACCAGGGAAGGTTCTCTGAAGAGCTTTCTACAATTGAAATCTTTCCAGAGTATGCTGAAGCATTGGAAGGAATTGAACACTTCCCCAACTTAATTGTAATCTATTGGATGGATCGTTCAGGGCCAGTGTCCCTTAAAGTAGTGCCCCATGGCCGAACCAAAAAAAGGGGTTTATTTTCCACCAGAGCCCCGGTAAGGCCCAATCCCCTGGGATTATGCATGGTAGAACTAGTAAAAAGGGATGGAAATATATTAATTGTAAAATGGTTAGATGCTCTAGATAACTCCCCAGTCCTGGATATAAAACCATTTGTATCTGATATTGATTGCTTGTGATGGCTTCACTATTTATTCAGGGATAGTAAAGTTACTGTTAGATTTTTTTGGTAATATTATATTAGGTGCCTTTTTTGGTGTAGTGGATAGTTTTAGTGCTTTGTTTATGCGTTGAGTGCTGGAATTGAACTTTTTTTAATTAAAATATTCAACAAACTCTATTAACAATCTAGCAGCCGATTAAGGTTATGCTTATAAAATATACTTCTTAATACCAATGTAATTTTTATTTAATAATTTATTTCTCCTGAAAAGCAAATTTATGATCAACAGTCATAAAGATTTTAAGGATATAAAATTATATTACCTAAAAAATACTGTTACATTAATAAAACAGTATTTTGAAAACTTATCTCAAATGAATTTACAAAAAAAAACAGTACTGGTAAAACAAAAACCTTATTGTCTTTTTATTACAGGGGGAAAAAATTGAATTAGCTAAGGGGTTATTTTTTTCAATAAAATTCATGATTCATAGAAAGGAGACAAGTAAATGGACTTTAAATTAGCTGTAGAATTAACCAAAGAAATAAGAAAAGTGAAAGGAGTCTTATCTATTTTTTTCCCAGGGGCTGCAGCTTCCAAAACCTTAAAGGATATTGATCTAGTTGTTTTTTACTCTAATAAAATAGATTCTGCTATGAAAAAAGTTGATGAGTTAGTAACTGGTAAATTATGTGTAAAACATATAGATCTTGATGATTTGACGAAAGACGCCGAACTCAAAAGCGCTATGAGTGGGGAAGGAGTTTTATTACACGGTAAAGCTGTTGATATGACTGCTGAAGGTTCCAGATTAAAATCACGTATAATATTATCCTATGACACCACTAAAATGAACCAAAACGACAGGAACAAACTTAACCGTGCACTTTATGGGGGCATATCTACCTACCGGAAAGATGGGAAGAGAATAGTCAAAGAATATCCTGGCTTGGTGGAACGAGTTCATGCAGAAAAGTTAGGTAAAGGGGTATTGATGGTTGATCGGTTCAATTCATCTATGATAATACAAACCTTTAAAAGTTACAGTGCGCAATGGAGAGAAATTCCAATTTGGACTTATTAAAGTACGGATATATCAAGTAATAATTCAATGAATACTTTTTTTAGCATTCCATAAACTGTGGTCAAAAAGTATGTTATTTGTGAATATCAGATTAATTTAACAACCACCGAAAACATGTAGTTTAGGGAGTTGCGCTGTCCTGGAAAGGAGTTATATTGAATTAAAGAATGATACCTATATTCCAATAAATTAGCTGAATTACTTATTTTTTTTGGACTAATATTGATTGTTTTTGAATAAGTAGAGTTTGGCAACCAACACTATTTATCCCTAGTCAAAAAAACTAATATTCTTATTTTGATTAATTCTATTTTTGTACCTTGACTTCTGAAGCACTTAGCATCCCTGCACATGAAATAAGCAGCGATTATTATGAATCCAGACTGTTAAAAAAGTACAAAGTTGCCAATAAATTGCTGATATTGCTAGTAAAAGTTTTTCTGGATCTGTTTTGATGCTATATCAAGAATTAATTATTTTTTGACTTATGGAGTGATAGTGGCTCGAAAAAAAATGAAGATAGCCAAGTTGAGAAAGTTCTACAGGATATATTGGAGAGTAATTATGAACTATCCTCATCTTAAATTGTTGAAAGACTTTAAAAAAATTCTTTCATTAGAAAAAAATTCAGATGATCTATTATTATCTATTTTAAACGATGATTAAGTGGTTAAATATAGTTTTTATTTGGATTCAAAAAAGTAAATATTCTAGAAGGATCTTAAACCCAATTCCTATCAGAATAAACCCGCCTAATAATTCAATTTTACCTTCGAAAAGGTGTCCAACATTTTTTCCAATGTAAACTCCTAAAAAGGATAATCCAAAGGTAACCAAGCCTATGATGATGACTGGTAATAATATGTTGGTGTTTAAGAAAGCGAAGGTAACTCCCACTGCAAAAGCATCAATGCTGGTGGCTACAGAAAAGATTAGAATATCTTTCATTTGGAAAATCTGGCATGATTCGTCATTTTCATCCCTGAATATACCCTCGTAAATCATTTTCCCACCAATTAATAATAGGAGAAGAAAAGCAATCCATGGTGCCCAAAATGATACAATAACTGCTAACTGATCACCTGCCAACCAACCAAAAACAGGCATTAGTGCCTGAAAACCACCAAAAAATAGTGCTATAATGAATGCATGTTTTAAATTCCATTTAAGTATCATGCCCCTTGTTATTGACACACTAAATGCATCCATTGCCAATCCTACAGCTATCAAAAATATAGAGAGAATATCCATAAGTTTATACTAGTTATGCCATTTAATATAACTATAAACAAATCTATAATCAGACGATATTAGTCATTTGGAAATTTATTTTCATAAAAATGTAGAAGGTGCTTTATTAATCACAGATGAAAATACACCAGTGATGGTTTTTTTTAAGCACTACTAAGTAGGTTTAAGGTGATCATAGTTGGATGAAAATATTTCTGATAAAAAATCTAATAACATAAGCATTTTATTAGAAAAAGGTAACAAGCTATTTAAAAATGGTGATTATCAGTCAGCTCTTTTATTTTTTGATGAAGCTCTCATTCTAGATCCTGAAAATAGTAAAATATGGGATAATCGGGGAGTTGCTCTTTCTCGTATCGGGCTTCATGATCAGGCTATGGAATCATATCATGCGGCTCTTGACATCGAACCAGATAATCCACAAGCTTGGTCTAATTTAGGAGTGTTATATGCGGCTCAAGCCCGATTTGAAGAGGCAATAAACTGTTTCGAACAATCTCTTGATCTAGTTCCTGATAATGACGAAGTCTGGAATAATCATGGCACTGCCTTGTTTAGTTTAGAAAAATATGAAGAGGCTCTAAAATCTTTTAACCATGCTCTTGATTTAAATCCGAAAAATGCCCAAGCATGGGCTGGTAAGGGATCAGCACATAATTTCCTCGGTGATTATAGTAAGGCAATTGAGTCCCTGGAAACCTTTATTAAACTAGCATCCAATGATCTTTCTCCCCAAGTTGAAGAGGCATGGGCCTTAATATTTGAATTGAAAATGAAAGCAAATGAGAGAAAAAAATAACCGAGAAATATGATTATGTCAAATGAAAATAATAATGCTTCCAGAGATGAATAGGAGTTAGTAGGGGGGAAAAATGGCTTCAATTCTCTGGAAGCATATTATATCTGGTTTCAACCAAAAAATAGAGTTAAATCAGGTTAAAACCAGGTTTTGTGTGCAGTACAGTACTAGGAAAAGTCTGGTATTTTTGTCCAATTTCCCCATCCTATGTGTACTACTCACACATTTGGTCTATATGTCTAGGTATTTATATACTTTTTGGTAGATTTATAGTGACATCTACAGAGCTAATCTTCGTGCAAGCAATGGTTCAAATTGAAAAAAAAATTATTAAGAATAATATTATGGAAAAGTAAGATTTTTTAATCGATTATTTTAGGTAATATCTTTTTTACATTATCCATGTTCTCTTCTCTAAGGGGAAGGACATGTCGCTTACCTTCAAAATCGAATTTGAAACGGTTCACAGGTGAACCAAATTCAATATTACTGATTTTTGTTAAGGGATATTTAATGACTTTGCCAGTTCTACGGGTGCCCCAGAATGATTTTCGATATTCTATCAAGCAATTTTCTGTAATCTCCAAATCGAAAAAGTCATCTTCAAAGAATAAAAGGATATTTGTCAAGTCTCGGTCACATACTAAACAATTTTCAGATTCATCAGGATTTGCAATGCCACATTCAGGGCAGATTAAATTAAAACCAGCAATTACTTGGCCATCCTCTGGAAACTCCATATTATCACAGACTTGTTCCATATGATTTGAGTGATTATCCAATTCTTAGAAAAATTATTGGGATGAATTTGATTTTATAAAATCTTTTTAATTTAATTTTCGCTACACTCCTAAAAAATATAATAAATATTTTTAGGCCATGAGCTTTGAAATTTTAAAAAAAAGGTATCCTGAAGGGAACGGCGGCGGATGTTCCCTTTCAGGACAAGGGGTTTGTTAGGGTGGTGGATAAGGTAAAAATCCAGATATAGACAAAGAGATAATATGAACTTTATGTTCATATTAAAAAGCAATTTTTTCATTGCTAAACTGGATACTTACCTTTAATCATTAAATCTATTCACAAGCAATTATATTTTTAATCCATCATTGTGAAATGTTGCACAAAAAATGTGTATATGCAGTGCAAACGGTCACCGCAAAATCTAGACAATACGTTTAAAACAATAAAACCATTTTAGACCTGTTTTATCAAGTGATTTTAAAAAAACTTCAAAAAAAAAGTTACCATACAAAATCAAATGATTCTTTAATAAATTGAAGAATTTGCTCGTTAGTTTAGTAACGAATCAACATCAACGCCAGTAAACAGTATACAGTGTATTATTTGTAACCATTAATTTTTGCAGCGGTAATATCAGTTGCTATTCCTACTCTACGGAAAATCTCCTTGTTGTGATTAATCTCTGGAAAAGCCCTTACTCGAATCCATACTTCTTGGTTATCGGGACGTAAAACTCGGCATTCAATTTCTTCTCTGTTTTGAGATGTTTTTTCATTTTTCCCGAAGATGTGAGATACAAATTTTTCTCTATCATGGGAGTGTATTGATTCAATCCAAGACCTGGGGTTTTGATATAAGTCTTCAATTGATTGGCCCCATATTTTATAATAAGATGGGCTCATGTATAGAATCTGGCCAGTTAAAGGGTCAATGAGCCAGAAAACTTCGTTAATGTTCAGGGACATTAATTGGAAAATGTCTTCTCTCATTTTTAGCTTAAATTCATTTAATTTCCTACGGGTGATGTCTCTGATAATGAAGGTGGTGAAGATATCATCATCATTTTGTAATGTGTTAAGTGACATTTCCAGTGGGAACTCACTACCATCTTTCCTCATCCCATATGTTTCAATAATATTTCCTGGTTCAAGATCATGTTGGTTATAATAATCTAATTTTGTTTGAAAATCTTCAATATAATGTTTAGGTATCAAAGTATCAAGATATTCGCCTAATATTTCGTCTTCCCGGTATTCGAAGATTCTTTCTAAGCTCCGATTGCAAAATATTATCTTCTCATCAACATCTACAATGATTATAGCATCTATTGCAGTTTCAGCCAAGTTACGGAACCTTCTTTCACTGGTTTTTAAGATTTTTTCTAACCTTTTACGTTCTGTGATATCATTGAGCACGCCACTTAAACCAATAACATTCCCTTCTTTATTTTTAATGGCATTAGCCCGCAATAACACGGGGAAAACATTTCCAGATTTATCAACCATATCTAACTCGCCATTCCAATCATTGCCCGACATTATTTTTTTCAAAATATTGTTTCCTCGTTCTTTATCTGCAAAAAGATTCACTATTTTCAATGGTTTATTGAGTTCATCAACAGTGTATCCGAACAATTCAGTGAATGATTTGTTCTGGTAAAAATGAGAACCATCAGGCATAGCTATACCAATGGCATCTCCGGTACCTTCAATACCGGCCAGTATACGTAAGAGTTCATCTTCATTTTGTTTTCGTTTGGAAATGTCCCTGGTTATGGACATCACCATTTTTTTCCCTTGCAGATTGAAAAGATGATTACTAATTTCAGTTACCAAGGTTCTTCCATTCTTAGTGATGAGGATGGATTCAAAGGTTGCCCTACCTTCTGTGGTCAGTTTTTTCATTATTTCAGGGATCTTATTCCGTGTATTATCGTTTATAAAGTCTTTAGGACTCATTTGGAGGAGTTCCTCTTTGGTGTAGCCAAGTCTGCGGCACACAACATCGTTGACTTCGGTAAAGTTACCTGGCATCCCATTTTCATCCACAAGGTGTAAGGATATTCCATCATTGGCCTTGTTAAATACCTCTCGGAATTTTTTTTCACTCTTTTTAAGGGCAGTTTCTGCCATCTTAAGTGGAGTTATATCCCGAGCAATTAACTGTACTGAACCCATTTCCCCATTTTTACCAGGCATGGGTTGGATATTGGTGCTGAAATAATATTTACTCCCGTTAAGGGTGATTTCTTTCTCAATGATTTGACCCTTCCCGGTTTTAATAACAGTCCTGATAGTTTTCATCTGGGAGTCAGCCTTTTCCTGGGGGAAAATATCCCACATGGTTTTACTAAGGAAGTCTTCCTTTTCGCATCCAAAAAAACGAGCTGCACTATGGTTAGCCATGAGAAACTGGCCATCATAATTTATGATAGCGATGGGGTCATCTGCATTTTCTATTAGCAAACGATATTTATCTTCGCTTTCAGAAAGCGCATTTTTCATTTTCATCTTATAAAAGGCCATTTCAACTGTTAAAAGGAGTTCTCTAGAATTAAAGGGTCTGGGAAGGCATAATGTGTTTATTCCCCTATTTGAATCAATAACAGCATCACAAGAATTAGAAGTTACACAAACAACAGACATTGGATTTTTCTTATTAATTTTTTCTAAGACATTCTCCATATATGGCTTGTTTATTAATACTTCATCTATTAAAGCCAGATTAGCAGAATCACAATCCATACTGTCATAATCGACATAATTAAGGTTTTCAAATTCGGTATCAGTATCTGTGGAATTATTTTTTCTAGAAAAAGGTAATGGTAATGTGTGGTAATAGTTTGATGAGAGAATATTATTGATTTTTTCAGTTTCCGAATCATCATCCATTGCTATAATTATCTTCGATTCTGACATAAATACTACCAATTTCAATTGATCATAAAGTAGGTTATTTCTTACTAATAAGACGCAAATAGAAAGATATATAAGGTATAGGATTGTGTTGTGTTAATTAATTCATTAATAATAATAATTTTTAAAATTGACGGAAAACTTCGTAATATTGACGTTTAACGAAATAAAAGTGAAAGGTATTTTGTGTTCATCACTAGTCACACTTTTTTTTGATACTGCACATAGCTTTGGGGATAATTAGCCATGAGATAATCCCTTAATCCCCTTTTTTCAAGATCTTTAATGACTTTTTCTTGTATTTTCAGTTCATTTCGCGCTTCGTCCAGTTGGTTTTTAGTGACAAAAAGGCGGTGTTCTATTTGGTGTTGTTTTCTTTGCAACTGTTGAAAATTGTTGAGTCTTTCATCTATTTGTTTCATTTCAAAATCCTGAACTATCTTTTTAAGGCTTTTTTTATCTTCAATTACATCAAGGAGGATTTCCTGGTTGTTGGTTAATTTTTCTTTTAAAAAGTCAATCTCCGAATCTTTATCAGCTAGTTCTTGTTCCAAAAATTTTACACGGGCTTTCAAGTCCTTAACAGAATTATTATCAGTTGAAATACCAAAATCCGAGGTATTGGGAGATTCGTCCCCAGTATCATCTTCACTTTCTTTGGTTTTATGTGAAATTTGGTTATTCTGCTTCTGTGAAATTTCTTTGTTAAATAGTGGTTTATTTTTCATGCTCCCAGTCGCCTGTTAATTTTTGTTTGACTAATGATACAGTATAGTGGTAGATTTTTTACCATAAAAACCAACTTACCATTGATGGATATCATTGTGATCCTTTGTTGGATTATTATATTTGCTTATCATAACATCCATGGTAATTTTGTTGTGTCTACTTATTTAACTTCAACATATTAGGCAAAATCTGATAGTTGTTTTATCAATAACACATATCTTTTTGTTATATCACTAGTACAAAGCTAGATTTATTTTCGAAAATAATCATTTGAAATTAGCACAATTATTCATATCTAAAATGGGTTCATAGAAATATTTTTTAAAAATCATAGAAAACAGTTAATATTTCCTGTTAGATGTATACTAAAAGGTGTAGATCAGTGCATTTCGATAGATTTTCCATTGCTAATATTAAATTCATGATTAATCACAATAATTTGATATTAATTCTTGATTTATATTGAAAAAAAATTTCTCCAAAAATCTTTTAAAAAAAAGTATGTCCAAAAAAAAATAATCTTATTTTAAAATATTTTATCAAATACCTTGACCTAATAATATATTATTGGAGGTGAAAAAAGATGCCAGTTATAACAATTGATGGTCCGAAAATGAGTAAGGAGCAGAAAAGAGAACTTGTAAACTCATTTGCCAAAACAGCCAGTAAAATAATTGGATTACCAGTTTCGGCAATGGTGATTTTAATCAATGAAGTTGAATCTGAGAACGTGGGAGTGGGAGACATCCTCCTATGTGACCGTGAACAGCCAGATTAATTAACCCATTTTTTTTGATTTTATTTTTATTAAACGAAAAACTTGTAAATTGAAGAAATAGGCCAAAAGTTCCATTTCATGTATTAAATGGATAATAAAATGCTAACTTGCTGAATAAATTAGTCTATGTAATCCAATGTGATATAATGTCCAACAAAACATCCTCCCCTACCCTGAACCAGAACCACCTCAAAGATGAAAAAAGTCCTTATTTACTCCAACATGCAGATAACCCTGTTGACTGGTATCCTTGGGGTGATGAAGCATTTCAAAAAGCCAAAAAAGAAGATAAACCTATATTCCTATCTATAGGTTACTCCACATGTCACTGGTGCCATGTCATGGCACGTGAATCTTTTCAAGACCCAGAAATAGGCAAAATCATGAATAAAGTATTCGTATCAGTAAAAGTTGACCGGGAGGAACGCCCTGACATTGACAGTGTCTACATGGCAGCATGCCAAATGATAACTGGTACAGGGGGCTGGCCATTGACTATAATCATGACTCCTGATCTTAAACCATTCTTTGCTGGAACCTATTTCCCTAAAGAAAGTGGAAGCCGAGGTGCCGGACTCAAAGATCTTATATTAAATGTTAATGACTTGTGGAATAATCGTAAACAAGATCTCCAAAAATCTGCAGAAGAATTGACTTATTCACTACAACAACTATCCAAAATTAAGTCAGGACAGGAATTAGAAGAAAACATCCTTAACAAGGCTTATAAATCACTAAAAGAGAACTTCGATGATGAATATGGTGGTTTCGGAGATTATCAGAAGTTCCCCACACCACATCATTTATTATTTTTACTGCGATACTGGAAAATGAAGGATGATGTCAATGCACTCAGCATGGTGGAGAAAACCCTAGATGCCATGGCATATGGTGGAATCTATGATCATGTGGGATTTGGTTTTCATCGCTACAGTGTGGACCGGCAATGGATTCAACCCCATTTTGAGAAGATGTTATACGACCAAGCACTACTGGTTATTGTATACACCGAAGCATACCAAGCCACTGGAAATAAACGATACAGAGAAACTGCCCAGGAAGTTCTGGAATATCTGATGAGAGACATGCAATCATCATCAGACGGTTTTTACTCAGCAGAAGATGCTGACAGTGAAGGTGAGGAAGGAAAATTCTACCTATGGACTGCCCATGAGATTAAAAAATTACTGGGACCAGAAGATGGAGAACTATTCAGCCAAGTTTACAATGTAAATAAGGAAGGAAACTTCAAAGAAGAAGCCACTGGTTTTAAAACAGGTAAAAATGTATTATATCAGACAAATAGTTTGAAAGATCTTTCAAACCAATTGGAAAAAACATCCGAAGAACTCTGGTGGAAAATGGAGAGTGCTAGGGAAAAATTATTCGCCGCACGACAGGATCGTGTTCACCCCCATAAGGATGATAAAATACTCACTGACTGGAATGGTTTAACAATCGCTGCACTGGCCATAGCTGGAAGGGTTTTCAAGAGGAAAGATTACATTTTGGCCGCTAATAAAACCCTGAATTTCATTTTATCTCATCTGAAAATTGATGACCAACTCATGCATCGTTGGCGTGATGGAGAGGCAGCGGTTAATGGCAATCTTGATGACTATGCCTTCCTGATTTGGGGGTTGTTGGAGATGTACCAGACCACATTCCAAGCAGAGTATCTAAAAAATGCTATTGATTTTAACCAAAAACTAATGGACCATTTCTGGGATAAAAAAGAGGGAGGTTTCTATTTCACAGCCGATTTTGTCCCACAAGTTCTGGTCAGGCAAAAAGAAGCATACGACACTGCGTTACCGTCAGGAAACTCAGTTCAAATGTTAAACCTCCAAAAACTGTACACATTAACTGGTAACAATGAATATCATAAGATAGCTCTTGCCATGGAAAAATATTTCTCAGGAATAATAAACTCATCTCCACCGGCATTTACTATGTTCCTTTCTGCAGCAGCCTTCAAGATCGGACCATCATTTAACATACTCTTAACTGGTGATAAAAATGCAGAGGATACCAGTATAATGTTAAAAAAACTTCAAGAACAATACTTGCCTAACTGTGTAATTGTCTTTGATTCTGGTGATAAAAATCTAAAAAAACTAATTGAACACATGGAAGATAAAAAAATGATAAATGACGAGATTACAGCATATATTTGTGGTGATGGGACTTGTTATCCTCCAGTAAACAGTTTCAAGGAAATATTAGACATAGTTACCTGAATGAGTAGGTGAAATATTGATTTAAACCTATATCTAGCTTGGCATCGGTTTAATAATAAAAAAGGTTAATTTTTTTTTTTAAAAGGTGGATAAGGCAACCAGTCCGAAATTAAAAGATTTCAATAATTTTTTTCATAAATCAAGCCATAGCAGTGATCTTTTTTTTCTCAATAACTCCCTCCTATAAGTGACTAGAAGCGAGTTTTACCCAAGCGTGGTGTATCTCGGTATCAAACAAGTTTATTAAAAAAAACATTGTTAATTTTTATTTTAGAAAATTTATAATATTAATAAAGCCAGATTATCTCTAGGATTATAAATTTATGCGGTGCTTCAATGGAGAGAAAAGTAGTATTGATATTATTTGCATCTTTAATTTTAATTTTACTCTTATTAACTGGTTTGCTTCTTGCCAACAAAAATTTTAGGGATATGAACAGGCAATCACAATATTCCAATGATAAGATCGGGGTTGTGGTGACAGTTGGGCCTCAGGAGGAATTCGTAAAACAAGTTGGGGGAGATCGGGTGAATGTCACTGTTATGGTGCCTCAAGGTGCTGATCCCCATACATACGAGCCGCTACCAAACCAGATGAAGCAAGTTCAAGATGCAAAAATTTATTACATAGTAGGATCGGGTATTGAATTCGAACTAGCTTGGATGGATAAATTAAAAGGCATTAATCCAGAAATGAAAGTAGTGAACACTTCTCAGAGAATAGAACTACTCCCAAACACAGTGGAAGATAAAAGGACTGATCCTCATGTCTGGGTTTCACCTAAAAATGCTAAAATTATGGTAGAAAATATTTATACCAGCTTGGTAGAGGTTGATCCTGAAGGACAAGATTATTACCAAAAAAATAGGGATGAATATCTCAAACAATTGGATGAACTTGATAAAAATATCCAACAAACATTATCTGGAAAAAAACACACCAAAATCATGGTTTACCACCCGTCATGGGCCTATTTCTGCCGAGATTATAATCTCATACAAATACCAATCGAATCACAGGGAAAAGAACCCACACCCCAAACAATAGCTAGCATGGTGGATCAAGCCCGAAAAGACAACATAACAGTTATCTTTGTAACTCCTCAGTTCAGTTCCAGCAATGCCCAAGTAATTGCCCGTGAAATAGGTGGGAAAGTAATAGTTGTAGATGCTCTAAGCGATAATTACTTGGAAAACATGAAAAAAGTGGCCAGATCATTTGCCAACTCATAGATAATGGTTGATTAATACTGCAGATCGATACCGGTGATAATATGGTTAAAAACGCTGTAGAAATTAAAGATGTCTGCGTAAAATTTAATAAATATCCAATACTTCATGACATTGACCTTATAATTAAAAATAATGATTTTTTAGCCATAATAGGTCCTAATGCTGGTGGTAAAAGTACTCTGCTTAAGGTTATACTGGGACTAGTGAAAGTGGACCAAGGCACAGTGAAGGTATTTGGGGAAAGTCCTGGAAAGCCATCCAATCCCATAGGATACCTTCCACAACACGTCTCTTTTGACCCTGATTTTCCTATTAACGTTTTTGATACAGTTTTATTCGGAAGATACCATGGTTTTTTTCAAAAGTATTCTGATCTAGACCATGAAAAGGTAAAAGAGGCCCTGGCAGAGGTTGGTATGTTGGATATGAAAGATCGTCAGATGGGCCAACTATCAGGAGGGCAGATGCAACGGGTTTTCATTGCCCGTGCTATTGTGCGGGAACCAAAACTACTATTATTAGATGAGCCAATGGCCAGCATAGACCCTGAAATGCAGAATTCCTTTTACAGTCTCCTATCAAAATTACGGGAAAGGATGGCTATAGTGCTGGTTAGTCATGATGTGGGTGCAGTTTCCAGCCATGTGGAGAACATTGCCTGCCTTAACCGGAAACTTTACTATCATGGAGCTGCTGAACATGCTGCCAGATCCCTGGAAAAGATGTATAAATGTCCTATTGACCTACTTAGCCATGGAATCCCCCACCGGGTATTGAAAGACCATTAATATCTAAAGTTGGAATGGGAGATTGAGATAAATGACTGGAATTCTGGAATACTCTTTCATGCAGAATGCATTTTTAGCCGCAGTTCTGGTTAGTGTGGCCTGTGGTGTTGTGGGTACATACGTTGTTATTAAAAGAATAGTCTTCATAAGCGGAGGAATATCTCACGCTGCCTTTGGAGGTATAGGTCTGGGATATTTCCTGGGAATCAACCCCATACTGGCTGCCATTCCTTTTAGCATAATGTCTGCTCTGATCATGGGGATGACCAGTAAAAAAATCAAAATCAGTGAAGACACAGCTATAGGGATCCTCTGGAGTCTGGGAATGGCTATTGGCATCATATTCATTAATTTAACACCAGGATACGTTCCAGATCTAATGAGCTATCTATTTGGCAGCATACTAACTGTGCCAGTAAATGACATTATCATAATGCTTTTTCTGGATCTAATTATTATTGTAACAGTTTTATCCTTTTACAAAGAGTTTCAAAGCATATCCTTTGATGAAGAATTCAGCCAAGTTATTGGAATGCCCACAACATACATTTACCTTCTTCTTTTATCAATCGTAGCTCTTTCAGTGGTGGTTTTGATAAAAGTGGTGGGGGTCATACTGGTAATAGCTCTTTTAACCATTCCTGCAGCCATTGCCAAACAATATACTTATAAGATCGGGCATATGATGATATTCGCTGTGATTTTAGGAGTCATACTCACTATGGGGGGATTATACGTATCATACCTATTCAACCTTGCATCGGGGGCTACTATTGTCTTGGTATTAGGCCTTGGATTCATATTTTCCTCAGCAATACAAAAATTAAAAAATTCAATTTAAAAATAAGTGAAATTTTACAGGAATAATTCATTATTTTTTGTCAATATTGAAAGGAAACTTCCCTAAATTGAAGGGATATACTATTAATAATGTTTGGCATAGTAAAAAATATCTTAAATAGGAGATAATTTAAAACTATGAAGTCACATAATTTCAGCAAAATATTAGTTGTACTCCTAATCCTAGGATCAATTGGCACAGCAACTGCTGATGTTATTGAACCTGGTCAAAAGAATGTTCCATTTAGTTATCAGATTACCAATATTCAAGATTACCCAGATTATGTTTTTATTCTGCATGGCACACCTAATCCCTCTGCTGAGATCTTAACCTCATCAGAGTTTAGTTTTTACAAATTAAGCACGTGTTCAGTATATGCAGTACCTCGGACCGTGTTTGATTCGGCTAAAATGGATCAAATGGATGAAACAGAAATAGAAGATTTCCTTAAAAACAACACCCGTGTAGCTTCATCAAATCTAACCCTGGAAGGTATGTTTGGAACGGTAAATGTAGCTGATCCTCTGGAAAGTGCATTAATTTTGCTGGAAATTAACTCGATAAAGGATAATAATCTGGATATTAAAAAGACAAAAATCATCTATAACTACAGTAATGGTCAGAAAGTTGAAAAACCATTCCAGAGTCAAAACCAGATTCCTGAACCAACAACCCCTGGACCATCATGGGAATTTTATTTATATTTCATTGCATTGCCTATAGTGGCACTGGCAACAATATTCATTATAGTGCTGCGGAGAAAATCCCAGTAAATGTTTTTTAGTTGCAATTCTCTTAATGGGTACTATTAGCAATGATGTAAAACCTATAAAAACAGAATACTACCTTAAAAGTATTCATCTAATCTAACAATCATTCACATATATTTTACCGGTTACTTCAATAATATCGTATTTAAATTATATAATTATGTATTTGATAATATTCCCTTGGATTCTTACATTAATAATTGAATTTGCTATTTTATGGCTTTTTATAAGAAAAGAACCCTTTAAATTATTTTCAGTGTCTTTATTAATCAATTCTGTGACTCTTCCTCTGGCTACGTTAAGCTATCAATATTTGTTTTTCAACCTATTATTAACTGAAACTATTGTTTGGCTAAGTGAATCAATTTTTTTGAAAATATTACTAGAAATAGATTATAAGAAGGCTTTGATTATTTCATTGGTTGCCAACCTGGTCACCAGTGTTTTAGGATTATTTATCAAAGTACTATATTGAAAGGATATATAATAGCTATGATAAGTTATTTTAAAGAATCAAAGCCATAATTGATGGTTTTAAGTATATTTTCCGGATATAATATTGAATTTTAATCAATTTTTATATATTACCTTATTATACACTGTGTCACAATATTATTATTTTTTTACAGATTCAACTCCGTTTGCAGTGCCAATTAAAACTTGGTCTGCTATACCTGGGAATATCCCATTTTCTACCACACCGGGTATGTTGTTGAGTTCTATTTCCAGTTCTTGGGGATCCTGGATTTCTTTAAACTGAACATCCACTACAAAATTGTTGTTGTCGGTAATAACCGGCCCATCCTTCATCTCTGCCATTCTAAGTGAAGGTGTTCCTCCTAATTTTTTGACTTGTTGGGTAACTGGCCTGTATGCTGATGGTATAACTTCCAAGGGCACTGGGAAATCTCCCAGTTTCTGAACCTTTTTAGATTCATCCACAATTACTAGAAACTTTTTGGCTGCAGAATCCACAATTTTTTCCAGAGTGTGAGCTGCACCACCACCCTTGATGAGATTCAAATCAGGGTCTACTTCATCAGCACCATCCACTGCCAGATCAGGCAAGTGTTCATCTAAGGTGGTTAAGGGTATTCCACAATCTTTAGCCAAGAAAAAAGACTGATAAGAAGTTGGTATTCCCATAATCCCTATTTCTTCATTTTTTATTCGGTCTCCCAGTTTTTGGATAAAGTAATGGGCCGTAGAGCCAGTTCCCAATCCTAAAATATCACCATCATTCACCATCATGGCTGCTTTGATGGCAACTTCCTTTTTTGCATCATCTACTAACTGAAAAGCTTCCCATGTTACTTCTTTTTTAGGATGCATGAATACTCTCCATTATTTAGATTAGAAATATTATAAAGAAGGTATAATTATAAACAAATCACCAGATTCATTGTTGTTTTAATAGGACAACACTTAAGTTTAATCCTTTAGGACATTTTTCTTGGGGATTTCCCATTTTTTTTATGATCTTACATTTGTCTTCATGGTAAATGCCCTCTGGAAAGCAGAGTCCCCTCATGGAACACTCTTCATCACAGTCAGGCGGTACGAAAACAATATTTGAACCTTCAAAGGCACGTTTGGAGTCTATCATAGCTTTTATTATAGCTTTTTCCACATCCACAACTTTCACTTTACCCCCATTATGAATCATGCAAGGGTGTTCGGTATTTTTAACATCTCTGATTTTGTACATTCTTCCTTCTTCTAGGGAATCAATACAGGTTACCTTAAAGCGACACTTTTCGCACTGGCTGGCAGCCCCATAATGCATGAATTTAAGTCCTTTTTTTGCTAAGTCGTTTCCAATGAGGGTTATCATTTTTTATCCACTCCACGGATTAATTTATATGATTGATTGACAGGAATTAATCAATAACTCTTGTCTTACGTGCTAATGTTTCAGCGGCTTTTTCGGTAAGTCCTCTGTCACCTAATATTGTGTACCTTTCTTTTCTAATAGTGTGTGATTTGGTGAGAGCTTCGATAATATATTGTGGATCAATACCAAGTTGAGATGCGTTTATCGGAGCTTTGATGGTTTTAAGGGTGTCACGTATGAATTCCCAGTCACCGCCATGTAGATACATCATCATAATACTCCCTATTCCACATTGTTCTCCATGCAAGGCTGGTTCAGGGGCTATAATGTCAAGTGCGTGGCTGAATTTATGTTCAGCACCACTGGCTGGTCTGCTATTACCAGCAATGCTAATGGCCATTCCACTGGATATGAGAGCCTTCACTACTATGGCTGCACTCTCAATAAGTCCTTCTTTAATGTCACCAGCAGATTTAATCATGGTTTCTGCCGTAATTAGAGATAATGCAGCTGATGAGTCACTGAAATCTTCGTTTAACAAACGGTGGGCAAGTTTCCAGTCGAGAATTGCAGTGTAGTTTGATATGATATCTCCGCATCCAGCAGCTAAGAGTCGAAAAGGGGCTTGGCTGATGATTTGTGTGTCAGCAATGATCCCTACCGGTGGTTCTACTTCCATAGAAACACTTCCTTCCTGGTTTTTTATGGAAGCTCGTGGGGATGAAATACCGTCATGCGAAGCAGCCGTGGGAATGCTTATTGAATGCACACCTAAGTTGGTGGCTGCCATTTTAGCAACATCAATCACTTTTCCACCGCCCACTCCAAGAACAGCATCAACACTACCCATAGAATCTTGAACTTGCCTAACAGCATCAGTGGATGCTTTTTCAACGATCACAGTATCTGCATCAAAATCATATGCATTAAGGCTTTCTATTACTTTTTCACCAGCAACTTTTAGGGTATGGGGGCCAGTGGCTACCAATAACTTACCAGTTAGTTTCAAATCCTTGCAGATGGATCCTGTTTCAGTTATTACTCCAGGGCCACTGTGTATTTCTCGTGGTAATTTCACCCGATTAAAATCCATGAATATCTCCTTTTTTCAATCTCCATATATTCTTTAGGGTGAAAGATAAAATAATTTTTGATTTAATTTTCAGCCATACAATTTATCAAATTTTTTCTTAAGATTTTTTTACAATCTAGAAAAGAATATATTTTAGCAAATATTAGCTATACTTATTAGTCTAAAAATAAAACTGAATAGAAATAATTCATATTTGCTATATTGTTATATTTATTCAATTTACTATTGGTGAAGAAATGTCAAATTTTAGCGAATGGTTTCACAATATCCTTGAAGAAGCAGAGATAATTGACACACGCTATCCCATAAAGGGAATGCATGTCTGGCAGCCCCAAGGTTTTAAGATACGAAAGTATGCCTTGAAATTACTCCGAGAACTCTTAGACGATGATCATGAGGAAGTTCTTTTCCCACTCCTAATCCCTGAAGATGAACTGGCTAAGGAGGCTATACATGTTAAAGGTTTTGAGGAAGAAGTTTACTGGATAACACATGGAGGTTTAACCCCTCTTAATAAAAAACTGGCATTGAGACCTACCAGCGAAACTGCAATGTATCCTATTTTTAAACTATGGGTTAGATCTCACTCAGACCTTCCCATGAAATTCTACCAAGTAGTAAACACCTTCCGTTATGAAACAAAACACACAAGACCCCTTATAAGAGTTAGGGAAATCACAACCTTCAAAGAAGCCCACACTATTCATGTAAACTCTGAAGGCGCCCAAAACCAAGTGAATGATGCTATTGAAATTTATCAAAGCTTTTTCGACCAATTAGGAATACCATACATTGTTACCCGGCGCCCGGATTGGGATAAATTCCCAGGGGCTGATTATACTATGGCCTTTGACACCATCCTTCCTGATGGTAAAACTCTCCAGATTGGCACAGTGCACAATCTGGGTCAGACATTCGCCCAAACATTTGATATAACCTATGAAACAGCAGACGGTGAACATGAACATGTTTATCAGACATGTTATGGCTTATCAGACAGGGTAATTGCATCCATCATTGGAATTCACGGTGATTCATCCGGCTTGATACTTCCCCCAAGCGTTGCCCCCTATCAAGTGGTTATTGTACCGGTACTCTTCAAAAAAGGAGCCCAAGAAGTAATTGACTTTTGCAGACAACTAGCCAACAAACTAAAAAAGCATGGTATGCGCGTACATTTTGACGACAGAGACTTGCGAGCAGGTAAAAAGTACTATGAATGGGAAATGAGGGGCGTACCACTTCGACTTGAGATAGGGCCAAGAGATATTGCAAATAATAAAATGGTGACACTACGCCGAGACACAATGGAGAAAGAATTTCTCGACTACCACGAGGAAACCATAATAAATGATATAAACCAAATATTAACTGATATTACTGGAAATCTTAAAAATAAAGCATGGCAGAAATTTAATGAAAACATACGACCTGCTAAATCATTAGAAGAAGCCAAAGAATTAATACAAAATAGGGGAATAATCTCTTTCAACTGGTGTGGTGATGAATCCTGTGGTAAGGAGATTGAAGAATTTGTCCAAGTAGATATTTTGGGTTTGCAACAAGAATCACAAGATGAAAAATGCATAAATTGTAATTCACCCTCTAAAACCATTGCTCTTCTTGCCAAAACTTATTAGAACTAAAAATTCTGGAATAATGGAAATTATCTAAATATAATAGGTTAATTAAAAAAATTAAAGTCTGAAAAAATAGATATATTCATACAATACTTTACTATACTCTGAAAAATTCGCATACTAATCATATGCATATGTATTCTATCCACATAACTAGGAGGTAGGACATGAATATAAGATTAATAGCCTTAATTGTAGTTTTGATTGGTTTCTCGTTTGGATGCGGAGTCCTCAGCTTCCTTTATGGTGGTGGAATCAACCTTGAGCAAGCTTATAACAATAATCAAATCAGCTTTGTACAAAAAACTTATGCTGGGAGCATTCCACACAACGTAATTGTGAAAAATAATGGGAGCCAACCAGTGGTGGTGGACAAGGGAACCATACTCACCAGTGATGAATCACAAGATCTGGTGATAATTGAAAATAAGAAAATAAGTCCCAATAGCAACGATTCTGTCCAAGCTTACTGCCTAGAACCAAATCAAAAAGCAATCCCTCACAAGAAATTAAAACCTTCAGGAATCGTTTCACCTGAAATCAACCATATAATAGACAATTCAGAACCTTCTAACCTCCAAAACGCCACTAAATCCCAGTTGCAGATATGGATTCTTGTCGGGAAAGGAAATGTAAACCCCTATACTGGTGAAGCTAGGGCCCTGGTTGAAAATCAGGGAATAAGATATTATCAACTTCGACAAAATTTATCGAACGCAAAAAACAGTGTCATGGAACAGTTTAACATGACTGATACAACTATTGAAAACATTTCCATCACCTCAGATTCAAACACTGCAAACCAATGGTTCAGTGATTTAAGACAGTGGTTAAGGTTCAATCTAGGAATTTAAACAAAAACAAAGATTTACATGAAAAAAACATATGCAATCATACCGGTTTCCAAGTTTTCACAAGCAAAAACACGACTATCGCCAACATTAACACCGCTGGAGAGAGAAAACCTACTTAAAGCCATGTTAAAGGATGTTATTAATAAAATTAAGGATAGTGTCCAAGGGGTGGTAGTTATAAGTTCAGATAAAGATGTCCTTAATTTTGTAAGTCAATTTGACGTGGTTTGCTTAACAGAAAAGGGCAAAACAGATCTTAACGGTGCACTGATGCAAGCAGTTAACTGGTGTTCAGAACAAGCTCATCAGGTTTTAATCATCCCCTCAGACATTCCACTTATCCGAAAAAGTCAAACTCAAGAAATTATTGGATTAGCCGAAAAATGGCCTGTTATCATAGCACCAGCCAAGGGAGGAGGCACCAATGCTCTTTTAATACCAACGCATGGGGTTCAAATGAGATTTGGTGACTGCAGTTTCTTCCAACACCTCAAACAAGCCCAAAAATCATCTTTGCCTTGTTACATATATGATTCATTCTATCTTTCTTTGGATGTGAACACTGCCGAAGATCTGGGTGAAATAATGATCCATGGTTCTGGAACAGAAACCAGAAAATTTTTAAAAAGCATAGGACTCAAAGTCAAATCCAACCATGGAATGGAACGATTACGGGTTGAAAGAACATGATGGCCCTTTCAATAGCAGGATTAGATCCATCTGGAGGGGCAGGCATCTTAGCCGACGTTAAAACATTCACAGCCCTTGGTGTTTATCCTACTACTGTTGTAACTGCGCTCACTGCCCAGAATGTTAGTCGTGTGGCAAGTGTTAAAGCAGTTGACCCTGATTTTGTGGCACAACAAATCGATCTGGTACTTGAAGAGGAAGACATTCAACATGCCAAAACAGGGATGTTATATTCACCCAAAATTGTAAAAGTAGTTGCCAGGAAGGTTAAGGAATACCAGTTAAACCTGGTGGTTGACCCGGTTATGGTGGCGGGTTCTGGTGGCAGCCTATCCCAAGCAAACATGGCGGGGTCCTTAAAAAAACATCTTTTACCCCTTGCCAGGTTAGCCACACCCAACATCGATGAAGCAGCAAAACTCAGCAAAATGGTAATTAAAGATGAAAAAGATGCATGTGAAGTAGCAGTCAAACTGGGAAAGATTTGTCCAACAGTGGTAACTGGAGGACATTTAGATGGAAGTGACATTTTCTATGAAAACTCACTGAAGAAAATTATAGGTAAAAAATTAGACAGCATCAACACTCATGGATCAGGATGCACCTATTCGGCAGCTGCAACTGCCTACATGGTAAAAGGACTAACCATCGAAGAATCAGTGCGTAAAGCATCTTATTTTACCAAAAAAGCCATAGTAAATGGTTCTCATGGTACTTTAAATCAATATTGGTCATTGAAAGACTAAATTCACATATATCCTATCTATTGTTAAAAAAACAGAAATTTTTTTGTGGCAGCAGCGTCCATATACCTATATTAAGATAAAATTATTAGGGGAAGTAAACCTATAAATTACTATGAACAATTATTGTCAGATTGAATTAATGGTTTTAATTACATATTAACATCAAAAAAAGCTAGGACAAGGTTTTAGTTGAGGTGTATGTTATGGTTTCCAGTGAAGAAATAAAAAGAAGATTAGCAGCTAAAAGAAAAGGTGAACAACCTTATCAGGAAAAACCACCAGCAGAAGGATATGTTAACTGTCCTGAGTGTAACACCCCCAATGTAGAGGGTGCTAAGTTTTGTGTGGGGTGTGGAGCATCCCTTGTTGACAGTAAACCTGAACAAGATACTGTGATTTGTCCACAATGCCAAGCAACAAATCCTGCTGATGCTAAGTTTTGTGTGGGGTGTGGAGCATCCCTGGTTACAGAAGAAGTTGCAGATACTCAAGATGAAGATCAAACCAGTGATTTCAAGTTATGCCCATCTTGTAACCAGAAAAATGAGATAAATGCAAAGTTTTGTGTAATATGCGGACACAAATTTCAAGAATCAGTTAATGTTGATGAAGCACCTGCTGAGCCAACAGAAAAAGTTGCTGCTGAACCAGTAGAAGAGGTAGTTTCTGAACCAACACCAGAAGTAGTTGAAGAAATTCCCGAAACCAAAGATATACCTGAAATAAAAGTACCTAAAGACTTAAAATTAGATACTGCTGAAATGGAAGCAGAACCAGTTCAAGATAGTGCGGTTGATGAAGAAACTGTTCAATCAGAACCAGCCGAGATTGGTGAAACTAATCAATTAGATGAATCTGATAAGGAAAACCTTGACCCTGTGGATAAAATCAAAAAGGCCAAAGACCTTTTGGATATTGGTGCCATAACCCAGGAAGAATTTGAACAGATTAAAAACAAATACTTGGAACGTATTTAAAAAAAACATTGATTGGGGAGTCAGCACAAATTATACTCTGACCCCCACCCCCTTATTATCATTTAAACTTTTAAAATAATTTATTTTTTTAAAACAACATAATTACTGGTATTAATGAAAGATGTAAAAGTCCTTTATTAAGAAATAATCTCAACTTTATTAAGGAAATCATCTCTAATCAAGCTATTATTTGTTTATAAATCGAGTACAATTAAAAAATAAGAAAAATTGAATATTTTTTTTTTAAAATGGATGATTAATGTTTTCACTAGATCTAAAGTATGTTGACTTCTTCTGTTGAGAGAATTGTAACTCCACCATCTTCTAAAACTCGTATACTTGCGTTTAGGTCTTCAGTACGTATTACAACAATTGCTTTATTGGTTTTCTTTTCAACAAAGGCGTAGAGATATTCAACATTCACATCTGCATTATTCAAAAGTCCCAAAACAGCATCCAATCCTCCAGGCTCATCAGAAACTTCCACGGCAATAACATCATTTACTTTTACCACGAAATTGTTCTCAACCAGTTTTTCTTCAGCCAACTCGGGTTCTGGAACAATCATGCGTAATATACCGAATTCTGAAGTATCGGCAATGGACAGAGCTCTGATATTCACACCAGCATTAGACAATACATTCAACGCTTTCCAAAGTCTTCCTTTCCTATTTTCCAGAAACACTGAAATTTGTTTTATCTTCATTTCACAATCCCCTTTTTTATTTACATCCCTCAAATTCTAACTTAATTTGGATTATCTCTGATTTAATTTAAATTTCGTTTATCTACAACCCGAATTGCTTTACCTTCGCTTCTAGGTAAACTTTCAGGTTCAACCAAATTAACAGCAACTCTTAACCCGATTTCGTCATGGATTTGTTTTTCTATAGATTTTTTCACTTGTTCCACATGTTTTACTTCATCAGAAAAAAGTGCAGGGGAAGTTTCTACATGAACTTCTAGTTCATCCAGTTGCTGTGGTCTGGTGATAACGATCTGGTAGACTGGTTCCATTCCAGGTATTTTTAGTAGGGCTCTTTCAATCTGTGATGGGTAAACAATAACTCCCCTAATTTTTAGCATATCATCTGATCTTCCAGTGATTCGGTCCATTTTAATATTGGTCCTACCACATTTGCAAGTCCCCTGATGTAGTGCAGTTATGTCCTTGGTTCGGAAACGTATTATTGGCATTCCCTCCCTGGTAAGTGTTGTTAAGACAAGTTCTCCTTTCTCGCCATGGGGTAATGTTTTTAGTGTGCTTGAATCAATGATTTCTGGATAAAAATGATCATCGAAGATGTGAAGACCTTTTTTAACTTCGCATTCCTGGGCCACTCCCGGGCCAATAATCTCAGTTAACCCGTAAATATTCAATGCTGAAATGTTTAGTCGTTGTTCAATTTGGTTTCTCATTTCCTCAGTCCACATCTCCGCACCTAAGACTCCGGCTTTAAGTTTAAGATCTCTGGTATTAATGCCCTCTTTTTCCAATACCTCTGCCAGGTACAGGGCATAACTAGGGGTGCAAGTGATGATTGTGCTCTGGAAGTCTTGCATTATCTCGATCTGACGTTGGGTGTTACCAGCACTTATGGGAATTACAGTAGCCCCGACTTTTTGAGTTCCATAATGTATGCCTAACCCTCCAGTGAAAAGACCATAACCATAACAATTTTGTATGACATCTTTCCTTGTGGCACCAGCCATGCTAAGTGCCCGGGCCATAACTTCGCTCCAGATGTCAATGTCTTTTTCCGTGTATCCAGAAACAGTTGGCTTTCCAGTTGTTCCAGAGGATGTGTGAACTTCCACAATATCATCACTTGGAACTGCGAACATGCCAAAGGGGTAGGCGTCCCTGAGATCGTTTTTACTGGTGAATGGTAATTTCTCAATATCTTCAAGGTTCTGGATATCTTCAGGGGCCACGCCTTCCTTGTCAAATCTATGATGATAATAGGGCACATTATCATAGGCTTTTTTAACTACTTCTTGTAATCTATTAAGCTGCAATTCTTCTCTTTCCTGGACTGACATGCACTCAGCCTTCTCATTCCAGATCATTTCCTACACCTCGATTAATGAAAATTATAACAGAACTTATTAGCTTTAATATCAAAAATCTAATTGATGTTAATTGATATTACGAATATTCCCTATTAAATCCTTTTTTTAGTAATTCAGTATATAATTTCAATTATAAAAGGAATGATATTTAATTATTACTAAAATTTTCCTGCACAGTTGAATATGGGCGACAAATAACTGGGATTACCAAATTTACTTGGATTTAAAAAAATAATTCTAAAAAAAAGGAATATAAAAGAGGAATGACTTATTATATGGTTTTAAGCCAATTATCGAAATTTTCTTTGAATTCTTCAAGTTTTATGTCCAGTATTCGGCGATTATCAACCAGATTGAGACTACCAGCTAATAATTCGATTTCCAGCCGTCTGTTTACTTCTTCCCAGTTTACAATGTTCCAAAATGCCCCTACATAGTCTGGTCGCACATTTTTATAGTCCAAGTAGTAGGCGTGTTCCCATACATCCAGCACCATTAAAACTTGGAAGTGAGGTATTACATTTACATTGTGTTTTTCGATTTGTGTGATGAAAAGGCGGTCTGTAGCTCGGCAAACTGTTAAAACAGCCCAACCTGAACCTTCAGTGCTAATTGCTGCTTGGGAAAATTCCTGTTTAAATCTTTCGAATGATCCGAAATCTCTATTAATATATTTGGCAAGGGTTCCGGTGGGTGCTCCTCCTCCTTTTGGTGCTGGTGCCATGTTTTCCCAGAAAAGTTTGTGGAGTACGAATCCACCTACATGGAATGATAATTCCTTGGCCACGGCTTTAACATCAAATTCCAAATTTGAACGGCTGTCAAACTTGTTCAAGATTGCATTAGCACCATCAACATATGCTTGATGATGTTTTTCGTGGTGTATCTGCAACTGTTCCTCAGAAATGTGAGGTGCCAAATCTCCATATCCATAGGGAAGTGGAGGTAGTTCATATATTTTTTTTGCCATACTATTTCACTCCTTTGGGATTTCAAGTATTATTTCAGCCATTACCTACCATTTGCAATATTTTTTGGTAGTATAACCACTAATCGAAAATATAATTGTATTTATACTAGTTCACACCTCTTTAAAACCGTCCACAATATAGCAGTATCCTTGTTTGCGGGTTAACCATTCCACCTAATTTTTTGTATCAGTTATAATTGGGAATGGGATAATTCTACACGTAGATTATTATTTAATTGTCAAACTTTTCTCCTAAGGTAATGTCATTATCTGGATGATACTGTGTACTACTCATAATTTTTATCATTATTTTTATTTATTAGTTTTTATTTACCTTGGAGTAATGAATCTTAGATTTTAAGACTCGATTAAAACATTTTAAAAAAATGATATAAGTTCAGTTTAAAAAAAAGTTCCCAACATGTTTTTTCTTAGTTTACTATTAATAACAAGTTCATTGATTAAGTGGTTTTAAAAGAACATGTAGTTATTGTAGGATATTAATTTCTAAAAAAAAAGAGAATTGATTGAAAAAAATAGGTTTTTTTTATTCGTCGGTGGGTGTGTGGAATATTCTTTGCCCTAATTCCTGGTCCAACATGTAAAGTCCTCTATTTGATTCTCCAGCCATTTTGACTTTTTGGAGAACTCCACTTGAAGACTCTTCTTCTTCTACTTGTTCGGCTACAAACCATTGGAGGAAGTTGTTGGTGGCATGATCTTTTAGTTCAATTGCCAAGTCAACCAAGTCATTTATAAGCCCAGTAACCATCTTTTCATGCTCATAAACTTGTTCAAAGACGGATAATGGAGAATCCCACTCTTTTTCAGGTGTTTCTATCTCAGCAAGTTCCACTCTGCTACCTCGCTGCACCAAATAATCATAGAACTTCATGGCATGGCTTAACTCTTCCTGAGCTTGGATTCTCATCCAGTTTCCAAATCCTGGTAAGTCCTGGTCTTCGAAATAAGCAGCCATTGCTAGGTAGAGATAACCAGAATATAGTTCTCGGTTTAATTGGAAGTTCAGAGATTCCTGCATCTTCTCATCCAACATCAATATCAGCCCCTATTAATTCTTTAATCTACAGGTTCGAACATGTCTTTACCAGCACCGCACAATGGACACACCCAATCATCTGGGAGGTCTTCGAAGGCAGTACCAGGAGCTATTCCTCCTACGTCATCTCCTTCTTCAGGGTCGTAGATGTATCCACAAGGTTTGCACAAATATTTTTGCATGTTTAAACACCTCTTTTTTAATTAAATTCATGGTAAGTTCATGAAATTGAAAAATTCTAATTAAGTCCAGATAGCACGTTTTTTATCAATTTAGGACTTATTTCACCAGCATAGTTGGATGGGCTGGTAACTCTATTATGTAATTCATCCCAAGCAAGTCATGGTTTTATTTTCCACTACTCGTCTTTATTTATAAGTAAAGTTGCAACCATTGTTTGGCACTTATTTTTTTACCAAAGTATAGATAATACCTTTTTTTTAGATGATTATTTTTTTTTAATTATTATTTAAAAAAGGGGTTTTTTTTTAAAGAGAATTGTCTTCTATTGGATGGTATTAAGTTTATAACTTTATAAATCGGAATTTCCCAGCTCCACATTTAGGGCAGGTCCAATCTTCGGGTAAATCTTCAAAGGCGGTTCCAGGGGGGGTGTTGGTTCTTGGTTCTCCATCTTCAGGATCATAGATATAATTACATACTTTGCATTTGTATCTGTGCATTATAAAAATTCCTCCCTACATCAATAAAAATCTTTTTCATCTAATCTAGACTTATAATCTTCTACCATAACCTTTGAAACTCTGACATAATTTTTTTTGTTACAATAATTTTTTATATCTTTATATTCATTTCTGATTAATAATCCTATGGGTGTATCCTATAGTTTATTTTTAAGGCTTAATTTCTTCCAATAACTAAAAATACTTGGAATAAGTTTAAAAACAGGATTAGACAATGATGAAACTATCTGGGTTAATTAATAGTTTTGGTGTTTTTTGGTTTATGTGTGATAATATTGAAGTTCATAGAGTAATTGCACGTGTTTTATCTTTTTCACGAAAAATTAGTAAAATCATTTAACCAGTAAAACTGGTATGTCAACTTTTTTGATGGTGTTTTCAGCAACACTGCCCATTACCAATTTTTCCAAACCTGATTTTCCATGGGGGCTTATAACCACTATATCAGCTCCTGCCTTAGCAGCGATCTTTTTCATATCATGTAAGGGGCTTCCTACAATCAATATTTCATGGACTTCAACACCAGTTTTTTGTCCCTTCCTTTGAACATTGTGGAGAATAGTCTTTCCCTCATCCTCCAACACCTCGTAGGGATAGATTAACTTATCATCAATGATATGAACTGCAACCACCTTAGAGTTCAAATCTTTCGCCAAGGCCAGGGCCATATCTTCTGCCCTTTCCGCATATTCTGATCCATCTGTAGGAACCATTATAGTGTCAAACATGTTTATAACCATCCTATTATTATTTTAAACCCTTTTTTCCTAAATTCTATTTATAACTGGGAGTTTTTTAATCTCTGAGGATCCGGCGATGATCCCCCACAACAAAATCTTTTCCACCCAGGTGCAGTATGGGTTTTGTTTTTTCCACATTTAAGAGTCCTTCTTTAATAGCATCTTCCCGGGCAGCACTTTTTAGCACTTCACCTACTACTAAATTGTGGTCACCGCATTCAAGAATTTTCTGGACCCGACATTCCATATGGGCAATGCTTTCTCTAATCCAGGGTGGTGCAACTTTTTGTGAGGGCATCTGGGTCAATCCAGCTTTTTCAATCTCATTAACTCCGTGGGGGAATTTCTCACTGGTAACCCATAATTCAGGGAGTATATCTGCAGATGGAATGTTTATTACCATTTCATTGGTTTGTTCAATGTTTTGGAAAGTATGATGGCTGGGAACCGATGCTATTGCAATTAAAGGTGGATTGATGGATACAGGCATGGTAAATGAAAAAGGAGCAGCATTAACCTTCCCATCAGGGCTAATGGTAGTTACTATGATTGTTGGTCGAGGTGCAAGCACCCGGTAAAAGTATTCCAAATCCAGTTCTGCAAATTCCATATTTTCACAACTCTTCTTAGTTTAATTTGAATTGAACGTTATCTACTATGATGCTGGTTTTTTTTTAAAAAATTTCTTCCAATCCCTTTGGTCATACTATTTTTCGGCAATTTTTTTCTTCCAATCCTTATTGTCCTTAAGATAATCTGCACCACAGCTTTTAATGAATTCATCACATTCTTCATCTGGATTTCCATCACCAATCATCTTACCTTCATCCATACGTATTGCCCTGGTAGAAAGTTCTTCAATAAAATCAATATGATGGCTGACCATAAGAATAGTAGTATTAAATTCCTGATTGATATGTTTCAAGGAGTTTGAAACCATTCGAAGAGTTATTGGGTCCAGATCACCAAATGGTTCATCTAATATTAGGACTTTAGGTTTTGATGTTAACACCAGTGCCAGTGTGGCTCTAACCTTTTGTCCGCCTGATAATTCATATGATCGTCTGTTAAGAATATCCATTGGCAAATTCAAAGCTTTAAACACTGGTTCTGCATATTCTTTAATTTTATTATCTGGAAAACTCGGGAAAAGTGTTTCCAAAATATCTGAAGAGAGACCTATCTGTTCGAGACGATCTTTAGCTTCGTTTTCAGGCAGATCGGTTAAATTGTAAAGGACATCTAATGCAAGGTCACTTATGCCTAATTCTTCTGCTTTTTTCTTGGCTTTATCCACGACTTTAATTCCTTTAACACCTAATCGTGCTGCAATTTGGTCCCGAACACGGGCATGGTGTACTAGAGCGAATTCTTGGTGCATGAATCCCATTTGTCTTCGGACTTTCATACGGTTAATTCCTGGCTGATGCATATCCACCCATTGATCGTCGAGTTTAAATGACACTGTTCCTTTGTCTGGCTGGTCTAGACCACCGATAATACGGAGTAAAACTGTTTTTCCAGCACCACTGGGACCTATTAGGGAAACAATCTCACCTTCTTTAATATCAAAAGTAATGTCCTTTAACTCTAGAACATTACCTCCTTTAAGGAGATAAAATTTCCTTTCCAAGTCTTTAGCTTTAATCAGTTTGTCACCAAACTTTTTTGGACTTTCATCGATTATTTCAGGTTCCATATCTCCCAGGAATCTTTTTATTATATCATCTGGTGTTCCTTCATCAACTACGCGTCCTTCTTCCATTAATACCAGTCGTTGAGATAAGTAATGATGAACTTCAGGAAGGTGTGATACTAATATAACAGTAACACCTAAATCCTGATTGATTTTTTTTATAGAATTTAATATTTCCTGTTTAGTTTTAGGGCATGACATAGTGGCGGGTTCATCTAACAGGAGAACTTTTGGTTTTTTGGCTAATTGTCGGGCCATAATTAGTCTTTGTTTTTCACCACCACTTAGCACTGGTGCAAAGTGATCAGCCTTATGATCCAAACCAACCACTCGGAGAATTTCCATAGCTTCGTCTTCAAATTCATCGTAAGCAAAATCAAAATCAGTTAATGCTTCATCACCGTATTTCGCACCATACAATTTTCTTATAACATTATTCAATGTTGTTTCAGACCATAATCCGAAGGATCGTTGGAGATGGATTGCAGTTACTTCGCGTAACTTGCGAAAGTAGTAACTGCTTGAGTCTGGAGTCACTTTAACATCACCTATCTCTATTTCTCCCTGGTCAAATGGTTCCACACCCCTCAATACACGTAGAAGAGTACTTTTTCCAGACCCACTTCTCCCAATAATGCCTAAAATTTCTCCCTCTGCCACTTCTAAGTTAACATTATCCAGTGCCTTAATTTGAGGGCCATCTTCCATTGTGAAAGTTTTTGATAGATTTTTAATCTTAATCATACATATCACCATATAATCTTGTTTTAATCAAATCGGGTTACCATTAAGTGTTAAAATAGTTAATCATCCATAAATATAAGACACTATTTCTTCTTACACAACTCCGGATATATAGCTTATCCTATTTTTATATTGTGCATTTTTTTAAAAACTATAAACATGCCTCGGGCAACTAAAAAAAAAATTCTAAATCGGGTTATCCCAGTAAATATAGCATTTTATAAATTCATCTGTAATATAATTTTGTTTTAACCCATACTAAGGAATATTAATTGTCAAACATTGTTTTTATCTATTATTATCTGATAATTTATCAAGTTGATGAATTTTGGTTAATTATTTATGGTTGCATATATAAAGGTAACTAAGAAAGCCTATTTAAGAAAAGTTCAGATTTATACTATTACAATTTTACATTAAACAATTAAGAAGGGGACATTGATTTGTGTATGGGTTGTGGACTGTGTGGCTTTCAACTTCCAGGCCTTTGCATGGTATTGATGGTTCAACTATTAAGCCAGAATAGTTATGGTTTAAAAATGATGGTATCAGAGTTAAAAAAGTAGAAAACATATCAAATGATGTATCTCATAAAAAGGAATATTGAGAGAGTAACCAATATTTTTTTTTTAAGATTTAAAGATAGAATAAAAAATATAATTGATGGTGTGTTATTATGAGAGGACTGCTTGTGGGAAGGATGCAACCAGTGCATCAAGGACATCTGCAAGTAATTAAAAGGATCTTAGAAGAAGTGGAAGAAGTGATTATTGGTATTGGCAGTGCGCAGCTTAGCCACACCATAAAGGATCCTTTCACTGCTGGTGAACGGATGATGATGTTAAGTAAAGCACTGGCTGAAAACGGTATTCCTGCTTCAAATTATTACATCATACCAGTCCAAGATATTGAGTGCAATTCCCTCTGGGTAGCTCATATGGAGATGTTAACCCCTCCCTTTGAACACGTGTATTCTGGTAATCCCCTAGTCCAGAGACTATTCACTGAAAAAGGATACCAAGTTACTCAACCACCACTTTTTAACCGAGAAATCTATTCTGGCACTGAAGTCAGACGCAGGATGCTTGCTGATGAAAAATGGGATCAATTACTCCCAGAATCAGTAGTTGAAGTTATTCATGAAATCAAGGGCATTTCCCGAATCAAACACTTGGCCAGAAAAGAGGTTAGTGATACAAAATGATAATAGCAAAAATCATTAATAACGATCAAATCGTCACCCTTGGACATTTAACTAAACAATTTAAGGAACACCCCACTATTGATGAGTGTGGAGCAATATTCACCTTTGAAGGAATAGTGAGAGCTAAAGATCCCTTAAAAACCACTGATAGGATCATTTTAAGCTCACCTCACCCAGAAAAAACTGAAGATAAACTTGAAATCATCCTTAAGGAAGTAAAAAAAAAGCATAAAGTTAAATTTATAGGGGTAATTCACTATTTAGGCCAGTTTAAACCGGGCGAACCAATGTTCCTGGCTGCAGTGGCAGGGCCGCACCGTCATGAAACACGGGCTGCCCTGGAAGAAATTGTTGAAAGGGTGAAATATGAATTAGACTTCAAAAAAGAGGAACAAGGAAGTGCAGGGACTAATATAATCATGTCCGGAGGTTAACTTTCTTTCTCCAAAATAGGCAATTATTTTAGTCAAATATTAATAGGTTATTTTCATTGCAGATAGGGAAGAATTCCAATGTCTAAGAAAGTTTCTCTAAATTTTTCTGATAATAAGTATGTTACATTTTTAATAAGTCTTTATCAACGTAATAAACTGGTTTTAGCAATTTCTGCCGGAATTTTTTTAAGTTTCTTATGTTTAGGTATATTGTTTGGCTATTTTTCATCAAACTTCGTAGAGAATATTCTCAAAAAATATTTAAAACTACTTAGAGGAACTATTGTTGAAATAACCACATTTTCAATATTTCTGAAAAATCTACAAGCAATTCTAATTATGTTCTTTGGTGGGATTATCATAATAGTTCCCGCAATAGTTTTATCATTTAACGGATTCTTTTTAGGGGCTTTTTTTGGATATGTAATGCATGGCAGTATTAACACTGCTTCTGGTGTTTTTACAACTTGGCATTTGATTGCCTTCACAATGCCTCATGGTATTTTTGAACTTCCAGCCCTTGTAATAGCTGGTGCAGCAGGATTCAGGATTTCAACCCTGATCATCGGCTTAATTAAAAATATAATAATAAAAAAACCAGTTAAGGAGCAGTACTGGAAGTTTAAGGATTCGGTTGTATTGCTGGCAATTGCCATAGTACTGCTAATTATTGCCGCAATAATTGAAGCAAACTTCACTCCGATTATAGCATACTACCTTACTGGTTTACCAGTAAGTTCACATTGATTCAAGAAAATTATAATTTCATCATCACCAAAAAAAGAAATGAGCAATAGTATATCTAATGAATGATCTAGAAAATTATGATTAAGTGGAATGTAGAGGGGGATGAACTTGAAGTCTATAAGGGACAGTGTACATGGAAACCTTCAGTTAGAAGAGTTCGAAGTCCGTTTAATTGACACACCAGAAATACAGCGCCTAAGGCGGATTAAACAACTAGGATTTACTTATCTAGTATACCCTGGTGCCAACCACAGTCGCTTCGAACACTCCATTGGCACCATGTATCTAGCTTCACGCTTGGCTGGAAATCTAGGTTTAGATGAACATACCCAGACCATGGTTAGAAGTTGTGCCATTCTCCATGATGCAGGTCATGGCCCCTTTTCACATGTTTCTGAAGGAGTAATTGACACATCCCATGAAAAACTCACCTATAAACTCATTAAAGAATCGCAACTAGGTGACATATTATCAGAAAAATTTACCATCAAGGAAATAATCACAATCATCAGTGGAAAAGGGCCATTAGGGCAAATAATATCCGGAGAACTTGATGTAGACAGAATGGATTACTTATTACGAGATTCTTATTATACTGGGGTTGCATATGGGGTGATAGATGTTGAACGTCTCATTTATAATATGAAACTTGAAGATAGGTTGTTACTTAAAGAAAAAGGAGTTCAAGCTGCTGAATCAATGCTACTTGCCCGGTATTTCATGTATCCGAGTGTTTACCAGCACCACACAACCAGAATTGTTAATTCCATGTTCAGACGCTGCCTCAAGAAACTAATCAAAAACAAGATTGTCAACGGCAACGAGATATATAAATATGATGATACAGATATTATTTCAGCTGCCAGGCTCCAAAAAGGTTACATCAGGGATATCATCACTCGAATAGATACCAGACAACTTTATAAACGTGTCTACTCCCTCAAAATCGATGAGACCATTAACCCAAAATCTCTATACAAATTGGAGTTAAAGATCAATAAAATTGAAGCAGAAATAGCCGAAGAACTGGGAGTTCACCAAGACCACCTATTAGTAGATATCCCCGAATACCCAACATTCCATGAAATGACCACTCCAGTATCAGTTAATGGAGATACTGTAACATTAGGGGATGTTTCTAACTTGGTTAAGACTTTAAAGGATGCTCGGTTCAACCATGCTGATCTGTGCATATACTTGCCAGAACAATACGCTGACCATGCATTAAAACTTAACTTCCAAGAATATCTGGAAATCCCTGATTAAAACTTCAATCACATCATATTATTAACAGAATCCCCAGGGAATCCGAGCTTAAAAATATAAACAAAGCAAATAAACATTGCAATAATGAACATTCATGATAAATAGTGATTTAGATGATAGTTGTAGCTATTACAGGAGCAAGCGGTGTTATTTATGGTGTCAGACTCTTAGAAGTTCTTAAAAAAATGGAAAAAGACACTGCACTGGTGGTAACCGAACCGGCAAGGATAATACTGGAATATGAAATGGGAATCAATGAAAACCACCTTAAACAACTTTGCAACCATTTTTACCAACCAAATGATCTTACCAGTGCCATTAACAGCGGGTCATGTCGGTTTGAATCAATGATCATAATTCCTTGCACCATGAAAACCGTTTCAGCAATATCAACCGGATTTGCTGATAATGCAGTTACCCGTGCAGCAGATGTAGCCTTGAAAGAGAGAAGGAAACTGATACTAGTTCCCAGGGAAACACCTTTACGCACAGTTCATCTGGAAAACATGTTGAAGATCAGCAAAGAAGGTGGCATAATCATACCAGCAATGCCTGCCTTTTATCACCAACCCCAGAACATAGATGAATTAGTTGACTTTCTAGTAGGTAAAATATTGGATGTACTGCATATCGACCATCACCTATACCAAAGATGGCAAGGGGAAGTGCCATGATACCTGATGATGATTTCATACAATCTGATCAAGTTCCCGGACCAAGCAAGGAAGAAATCAGGTGCCTGGTAATGTGCAAAGCTATGATAACCAGTGATGATGTGGTAGTGGATGTTGGTTGCGGTAGTGGTGGATTCACAGTTGAATCAGCTCAACTGGCCAAAAAAGTCATAGCCCTTGATAAAAATCCAGAAGCCATAAAAATTACTTCAAAAAATATTAAAAAATATGACCTTGAAGAAAAGGTACAACTCATTAAAGGAGATGCACTTAAAGTTATTGAAAAACTAGACTTCATCGATGTGTTCCTAGTGGGGGGGAGTAGCGGAGACCTATCACAAATAATCAGCAAGGGAATCGAAAAACTAACACCTAACGGTAGAATAGTGATAACATCTATTCTACTCGAAACAAGGGTAGAAGCAGTTCAAACCCTTAAAAATATGGGCCTTTCTCCAGAAGTGGTTGAGGTAACCATAGCTAAAGGGAAGATCATCCAAAGAGGTACTATGATGATGGGGAGAAATCCAATCACCATCATCTATTCAGTTAAAAAATGACTATATTAACCTAATCCAAAAAAGTTTTTAGGGACACTCCCATACTATTCCACATAAAATCACTATTTTCTTACTTATAAGTGTTTTACAAAACCTAATTCAAAATTAAAGAGATATTATCATTTCAAGTCCCAAAAATATAATTACCTGTAATTTATAGGAGGAAATAATGGATTTATCTAAAAATTTTGATTGGCGAGTGAAGCTTGGAATATTTCTGATTGTGCTATCTTCCCTGCTTTATATCAGCCATTATCTAATTTTTAATGATGCACATAGTGTACTTTTTTATATTGGAGCTGATATTG